>JAQGNK010000018.1 GCA_028291905.1 Polaromonas sp. | reverse complement strand
CCCGAAATGCAGGCCGCCGTCAATGCCAGCGCGGCCGTCAGCTCGGACTTGCACACGGCCCTGCGCCAGCAGCAGTTCGAGCGTTACTACCCGCCGCAGATGGACCGCCGGGGGCGCATCACCGGGGTCGAGGCGCTGCTGCGCTGGCAGCACCCGGTGCGCGGGCTGGTCAAGCCGGCCGACTTCATTCCGCTGGCCGAGGACACGGGGCTGATCCTGCCGCTGGGCCAGTGGGCGCTGGCCGCCGCCTGCGACCAGCTGGCGGCCTGGGCTGACAGCCCGGTGGCAGGCGACCTGAGCATTGCCGTGAATGTGAGCGTGCGCCAGTTCCGCCACCCCGACTTCGTGGACATGGTGATGGCCGAGCTGCGGCGCACTCAGGTCAAGCCGCAGCGGCTCAAGCTGGAGCTGACGGAGAGCCTGCTGGCCGACGGCATCGAGGTCACGCTGGCGCGCATGGGCACGCTCAAGGCGCTGGGGGTGACGCTGGCGCTCGATGATTTCGGCATGGGCTACTCGTCGCTGTCGGTGCTGAAGCGGCTGCCGCTGGACCAGCTCAAGATCGACCGCAGCTTTGTCGCCGAGGTGCTGACCGACCGGGCCGACGCCGCCATTTCGCGCACCATCATCACCCTGGCCCACAACCTGAACCTGCAGGTGGTGGCCGAGGGCGTGGAAACCCAGGCCCAGCTGGAGTTCCTGATTGCCGAGGGCTGCGACCAGTTCCAGGGCTACCTGTTTGCCCGGCCGCTGCCCATCGCGCAGCTCGAAGCCCACCTGCTGGCCCGCGCCAGCCCGGCGCAGGCCAACCAGACAGAAGCGCCGGGCGCCAGCGCCTGATTCGCTGAACCACCGACCCCCTGGCGAGCCCGGCGCCTGGGGTCACAAGCGGGATGGCGGCCTGTTTGCTATTGAATACATAGCTTCTGGCGCATGCTCCGTATGCGCCAGCGCCACTTTTCATGCATGAGGTGCGGTCATGGCACGCCGGCTGGCCTGGCGGCCTGCCGCCAGTATCATGCGTGCTGGCCATTCCCGCGCCGCCCATCGCTTCATCACTTCACCGCCCCCCATGAAAAAGCCGCAGGGTTTCACTGTTCACGATATTGCCCGGCTCGCCGGCGTCTCGGCGATGACGGTTTCGCGCACCCTCAACCACCCCGACCAGGTCTCGCCCGCCGCGCTGGCCAAGGTGCGCGAGGTCGTCGCCCGCACCGGCTTCGTGCCCAACGGCATGGCGCGCGGCCTGCGCTCGGCCAAGGCAGGGCTGGTGGCGGCGGTACTGCCCACGCTGGTCGGGCCGGTGTTCCAGGAAACCGTGCGCGCCCTGAGCCAGGCGCTGGACGAGCGCGGCTACCAGTTGATGATCGGCCAGAGCGGCTACGACGCCTCGCGCGAGGACGCGCTGTTAGATGCCATCATCCGCCGCCGGCCCGACGGCATCGTGCTGGCCGGCATCATGCATTCGCCCGAGGGCCGGCGCCAGCTGCTGGCCTCCGGCATTCCGGTGGTCGAAACCTGGGACCTGACGCCTACGCCGGTGGACATGCTGGTGGGCTTTTCGCATGAGCGCATCGGCCAGGCGGTGTGCTACTTCCTGCACAGCCGGGGCTACCGCCGCCCGGTGCTGCTCAGCGCCGGCGACGAGCGGGCGCGCCGCCGCATCGCCGGCTTCCAGGGCATGGCCGCCACCCTGGGCCTGGGCCAGGCGCCCACGCACCTGGTGGAGGCGCCCACCACCCTGGGCTCGGGCCGCGCCGGCCTGGCCGCCATCCTGGCCACCCATCCGCAGACCGACGCTCTGTTCTGCAGCTCGGACATGCTGGCCCTGGGCGTGCTGATCGAGGCGCAGGCACGCGGCCTGTCAGTGCCCGGCCAGCTCGGCGTCGTCGGCCTGGGCGACCTGGAGCTGGCCGCCAGCCTGCAGCCGGCCCTGACCACGGTGCGCATCGACGGCACCCGCATCGGCCGCACCGCCGCGCAGTACATCGTGGACCGGGCCGAAGGGCGCGAGGTGGCCGAGAAGATCGTCGATATCGGCTTTGAGATCATCGAGCGCGCCAGCGCCTGAGCACCGGCCTGCTCCAGGCCTGCAGCCCGGCGGCGCCCGCCGAGCGCCATCCAAAGGCTTTGCACTGTTACCGATATCGGATTAGATGCCGCCTCTGCTGCAGGCATCAGGTATGGCAACCCTGCCCATAGTCAGGCTATTGCACAGCTTATATTAAAAATATATTGATTTTTTACTTTTAAAAATCCTATTTTTGAAGGAAAAATCAGGGTAATCACTAGCTCCCTGTCTTTCACGGGCTGATATTCTCGACCATCAATGTTACCGATAACAAACATTGTCATCCAGTTTTTCATTCCTTTAAAAAGAGACAGCCATGAAAATTCCCGTTCCCTTTACTTTTTCTCCCCGGCCGGTGGCGCTTGCGGCCAGCGTGCTTGTGGCCGGCCTGGTCGCGACGGCCTGCGGCGGCAGCGACAGCGGCCCGGCGGAAATTGCCCAGCCGGTGATCTCGGCGCAGAAAAAATCGGTCATCACCGTCGAGGGCAAACAGTTCAAGGACCTCAACGCCAACGGCAAGCTCGACCCGTATGAAGACTGGCGCCTCGATACCGACAAGCGCGTCGACGACCTGGTGGCGCAAATGTCGCTGGAGGAAAAGACCGGCATGATGCTGATCGACACGCTCGGCCCGGATGCAGGCGGCGCAGTTTCGGCCACGGCGGCCGACTACATCAATACGCAGAAAATGAGCCGCTTTGTCTTTCGCAGCGTGGTGAGCGCCACGCCGGCCGCCGGACAGGTCACGCCCGAGCAGGCGGCAAATTTCACCAACGCCGTCCAGGCCCTGACCGAATCCACACGCTTGGGCATTCCGGCGGTGTTCAAGTCCAACGCGCGCAACCATTATGAAAAAGACCCGCGCTTTGGCATCAGCGAGGCCGCCGGCGCCTTCACCGAATTCCCGAAAGAGGCGGGCCTGGCCTCGGCTTCGCTGGGCGCGGGCGACATGTCCCAGATCAAGAGCTTCGCCACCGTCATGGGCAACGAATGGAAGTCCATCGGCCTGCGCGGCATGTACGGCTACATGGCCGACCTCTCGACCGAGCCGCGCTGGTACCGCGTGCAGGAAACTTTCACGGAAGATGCCGACCTGAACGCCAACATCATGAAGACGCTGGTGCAAACCCTGCAAGGCTCCACCGTCAAGGATGGCAGCTCGGTGACTCCGAATTCCGCAGTAGCGCTGACCATGAAACATTTTCCAGGTGGAGGCCCGCAGGAAGGCGGCTTTGATCCGCACTATGCGCACGGCAAAAACCAGGTCTATCCAGGCGGCAATTTCGGTTATCACCTCAAGCCCTTCATGGCAGCCATGGAAGCCGGCGTCTCGGCAGTCATGCCGTATTACGGCGTGCCGATCAAAGTGACCTATGAAGGCGTCACCTACGACCAGACCGGCATGGCTTTTTCAAAGCAAATCGTCACCGACCTGCTGCGCGGCAAACTCGGCTTCAAGGGCTATGTGAATTCCGACACCGGCATCATCAACGACCGTGCCTGGGGTCTAGAAAAGAAAACGGTTTCAGAACGCGTCGCCGCCGCACTGAATGGCGGCACGGAAACCCTGTCCGGGTTTCATACCAATCAGACCATACTGGATTTGGTGAAGTCAGGGCTGGTCACTGAAGCCCGGGTCAACGAGGCGGCCAAACGCCTGCTGAAAGAGCAGTTCCAGCTCGGCCTGTTTGAAAACCCCTACGTCGATGCCAGCAAGGCCGGCGGCATCATCGGCAGTCCAGCGAATCTTGCGGTCGGCATGGACATTCAGCGCAAGTCCGTCGCCTTGCTGCAGAACCTGGACCAGGCGGGCGGCGGCAAGACCCTGCCGCTCAAGGCCGGCGCCAAGGTGTACACCATGGGCCTGGCCAAGGCCGATGTCCAGAAGTACGGCTACACCGTGACCGATGGCGAGGCCAACAAGAATGCCAGCGGCGCCACCGTGACGGATGTCAACGGCGATGTGGTGGGACGCCCGAGCGCCGCCGGCAGCGACTACGCCGTGATCCGGGTCGAAGTGTCCAACAACAAGCTGGTGCCGGGCACCACGACCAGGTACACCAGCACTTACAAGAGCGATGACCCGGCGACCGGCGGCCGCATCAACCCGGCCACCGGCAAGTCCTGGGGTTCCGAAGACCGCTGCGTCGCCAAGGCGGACTACTCGGTCGAGGATGCCGCCAAGGCCTGCCTGGACAACGGCCTGGGATTCGGCGGCTCCTTCCCGTGGGAGAACGGCATGATGTCGTTCACCGAAATGGCCGCCGCGCAGTCGTGGCAGATCTCGCCGTCGCTGGCCGACATCAAGAAGGTCATGCAGGAAGTGGGCGACCCGAAAAAGGTGGTGCTCAACATCTATTTCCGCCAGCCCTATGTGCTCGACGACGCCAGCGGCCTGAAGAGTGCGGGCGCCATCGTGGCCGGCTTCGGCGTCAGCAACACCGCGCTGCTCGATGTGCTGAGCGGCAAGGTTTTGGCAACCGGCGCCGCCTTCAAGCCGCAGGGCAAGCTGCCGTTTGCCCTGGCCAACAATTCGAAGGCGATTGTCGACAACCAGCCCGACGTTCCGGGCTATCCGGAGAAGGACACGCTGTACAAGTTCGGCTTCGGGCTGACGTATTGAGGCATTGAGCGCTTGAGGAATTGACCAGCCAGCCGGGCGCCCTGCCCGGCTGGCTTTTTTGCGTTCCGCTCCGGCGGGTTTGCCAAGCAGCGTTCAGAAAAGCCCAATCTCCAGATATACGACGGATGCAACGTCAATAAAACTTGCCGTAGATACCAGCGTCTCAGCCCGCCAGCAGCGCCGCATTCCCGCCCGCCGCCGTCGTGTTGACCGTCACCGTCTGCTCGGCGCAAAAGCGGTACAGGTAATGCGGTCCGCCAGCTTTCGGGCCGGTGCCCGACAGGCCTTCGCCGCCGAAGGGCTGCACGCCGACCACCGCGCCGATCATGTTGCGGTTGACGTAGATGTTGCCGACATGCGCGGCGTCGGCCAGCGC
>JAQGNK010000002.1 GCA_028291905.1 Polaromonas sp. | reverse complement strand
AGCGCTTGCGAAGTGCAATGCCATACGCAAGCACCAATTGAAGAAGGAGCCATTCACATGACAACGACCCCACCCCCAGCCTCCTCCATCGCCCACGGCAGCCCGTGGACCGTGGCCGGCGCCACCTTGTCCAGCCGGTTTTTCCTGGGCACCTCGCACTACCCGTCGCCGCAGGTGCTGGGCGACGCGGTGCGCGCCAGCGGGACTGACGTGCTGACGGTCGGGCTGCGCCGACTGCAGCCCGAGAGCGGCGGCGGCAGCAGCTTCTGGCAGCGCATCCAGGCGCTGGGCTGCCGCATCCTGCCTAACACCGCCGGCTGCCACAGTGCCGGTGAAGCCATCACGCTGGCGCAGATGGCGCGCGAGATTTTCGGCACCGCCTGGATCAAGCTCGAAGTCATCGGCGACGACTACACCCTGCAGCCCGACACCGTGGCCACGCTCGAAGCCGCCACGGTGCTGGCGAGGGACGGTTTCGACGTGTTCGCCTACACCACCGACGATCTGGTGATGGCGCAGCGCCTGCAGGCGGCGGGCTGCGCGGCGGTGATGCCGTGGGCCGCGCCGATAGGCACCGGGCGCGGGCCGCTCAATCCGTATGCGCTCGAAACCATGCGCCGCCGCCTGCCGGATGCGGTGCTGATCGTCGATGCCGGCCTGGGCCGGCCGTCGCATGCGGCGCAGGTGATGGAGCTGGGCTTCGACGCGGTGCTGCTCAACACCGCAGTGGCGCAGGCGGGCGACCCGGTGCGCATGGCGCGGGCCTTTGCCGACGGCGTGGCGGCCGGCCGGGCGGCGTATGAATCAACGCCCATGCCCGAGCGCGCCGCCGCACAGGCCTCGACGCCGACGGTCGGCGTGCCGTTCTGGCATGCGACGTGACTTGCCTGAAACCGGGTGAAACTGCCCGGCACGGGCCAGCCTTGTCTTCCTCGTTTTCCTGCTGGCTGGCGCGCAACCATCCCGACTTGCAACCGATGCGCCCCGGCCCTCTGATTGCTACTGAATCCATAGCTGCGTGCGTAATCGCTACCTGCGCTGCAGCCCTGTTTGATGTAGAAAATTCGCCAAAAACCCCTGCCGTCCCCGCTTTCTCCTTCCCCCGCTGGGCAAAGGCTGGGATGGGGGCCAGCCAGGCTGGCGCAAGACGCTGCAGCAGCAAGCGGCGCGGCATCCTGAAAAATCCCGGCGCCGGCGGCCTTCACCAGCGCACGCCATGCCGCCCAGCCCCCATTCCAGCCTTCCCCAAAGGGTGAAGGCGCCATATCAAAATCCCTCCTCACGGTGACCGCCATGACTTCAACGCCTTCCACGCCCTTCGCCCCGCTGACCGGCCCCATCGGCTTTTACCCCGTGGTGTCTGATGCCGCCTGGGTGCAACGCCTGCTGGACTGGGGCGTGCGCACGATCCAGCTGCGCATCAAGGCGGCCGACCACACGCCCGCCCATATCGCCCTGCAGGTGCGCGCCGCCGCCCTAGCCGGGCGGGCCGTGCCGGGCGCGCAGGTTTTCATCAACGACCACTGGCAGCTCGCGCTGGCCGCCGGCGCCTACGGCGTGCACCTGGGCCAGGAAGACCTGAGCGCCGTGGAAGGCGCCGACATCGAGGCCCTGCGCGGCGCCGGCCTGCGGCTGGGCCTGAGCACCCACACGCCGGCCGAGCTGGCCAGGGCGCACGCGGTGCAGCCGAGCTACCTGGCCATCGGCCCGATCTACCCGACCACGCTCAAGGTCATGCCCTACGCGCCGGTCGGCCTGGACCAGCTGAAGGAATGGGCGCTTCAAGCCGCGCCGTACCCGGTGGTGGCGATTGGCGGCATTTCTTTGGAGCGCCTGCCCGGCGTGCTGGCTTGCCTGTCCGGCGGCAGCGACGGCGTGGCGGTGGTCGGCGCGGTGACGCTGGCGGCCGATCCGAGGGCGGCTGCGCTGGCGGGCGTGCGGCTGGCCGGCGCCTGAGCCGCGCAAAGCTATATTCAAGCCTGCCTCCAAGGCCTTAAAAGCCGCCGTCGTACGGGCTGACCGCCCGGCGTCACCTTTTCGTGCTGTTCATTTCCCCTTTCGGACGGACCCATCCTCATGACTTCCCGCCTACCTGCCCTGTGCGCCCTTTCACTGCTTTTGCTGCTGGCCGCCTGCGGCAAGCAGGGTGCGCAACTGGGCGACGGCAGCTCGGAAGTCACGGGTTCGGCCGGGCCGGCAGGCGCCCAGGGCGCGGCCCGCTCGCTGGTGAAATGCGATGCGCCGGTGGCAACCCTGGCGCTGGTGGAAAACCCGAACGGCTATGTCGGCATCGGCAGCTACGGCCTGCCGCAAAGCCCGGTGCCGCTGATACGCCTGCTGGCCCAGCAAAGCGGCTGCTTTCGCATCATGGACCGCAACCAGGGCCTGAACGCCACCATCCGGGAGCAGGAGCTGAAAGACCAGGGTGTGCTGCGCAAGGAAGGCAGCAGCGTCAAGAAAGGCATGGGGCTGGAGGCGCAGTACACGCTGGTGCCCAGCCTGACCTTCAGCGAGCAGAATGCCGGCCGGGGCATTGCCGGCATCATCGGCATGATCCCGGTGCTGCGCGACATCTCGGGCCTGATCGGGCTGGCCGAGCAGGTGAAGTTCAAGGAGGCGCAGGTGGCGCTGCTGCTCACCGACAACCAGACCACCGAGCAGCTCGCCAGCGCCACCGGCAGCGTCAAGGTGACCGATGTGGGCGTCGGCGGCCTGCTGCTGGGCAAGCTGGGCGGCGCGGGCGGGGTGGGCTGGAGCAACAGTAACGAGGGCAAGGTCATCGCGGCGGCCTTTCTGGACGCGCACAACAAGCTGGTGGGCCAGGTGCGCGAGCTTCGCGCCACCGAGCTGCCGCCCGAAAACCCGGCGCTGCGCGCCAAGGCCGCCCACCCTTGACGCCATCGGCCGGGCAGGTTGCAACAAGGGTAACCCTTCATCAGCGCAGGCAAAAACCGGCTTGCGGCAGATCGGCCAGCGCCTGGCTGCGCGGCATTTTGCCTCTGAATCGAGTGGTTTGACCGGCCGCGCCGACGACGGCCAGCGCGGCTGACTGATCCGCGCCTGCCAGCGCCGTACCGCCCCCGGCGGCACGCAACTGTTTCCAAACTTTACGGCACGCGCCGCCTGATTTCCGCCCTCGTTTGTTCAGAATGAACCGGCTGGTGGGTCGCGCGCGCGGCCCACCGTTTGGCTTGCCGTCCACTTTACCTTTGCCCTGCCCAGGCCGCCCATGCAGCGCATTTTCCATACCTCTCAGCCCATGCAGACCCACTACACCCTCATCGTTGCCGGCACCGGTTTCGCCTCCACATTTTTTCTCAAGAAGTACCTGAGCAAAGCGCCGGCCAGCGCCAGGGTGCTGGTGCTCGAGCGCGGCCACCTGTACCCGCATGCCGAGCGCCTGAAGGAACTGCGCGGCGAAAAAACGGCCTATGCCGGCCTGAACCCGCTGCCCGACGACACCTTCATCAACCACAACCCGAAGAAAGAATGGAAGTTCACCACCGGCTTTGGCGGCAGCTCCAACTGCTGGTACGGCTGCACGCCGCGCTTCCTGCCGGCCGACTTCAAGCTCAAGACCCTCTACGGCGTGGGCAGTGACTGGCCGATCCAGTACGACGAGCTGGACCCGTACTACGAGCAGGTCGAGCAGATCATGGACATCTCGGGGCCGGCCAACACGCCCTACCTGCGCAAGAAACCGTATCCGCTGGGGCCGCACGCCTTCACCGAGGTGGACCGGCTGCTGCAGGCGAAATACGGCAACCTCTACATCAGCCAGCCGACGGCGCGGGCGCGCCAGGCGGTCAATGGCCGCGCCGGCTGCTGCGCCAGCGCGGTCTGCTACACCTGCCCGGTGAACGCCAAGTTCACGATTGAAAACTCGAACATGGGTGTTTATGACGACCCGCGCGTCGAGCTGGTGTACGGCGCGGCCGTCAGCCACCTGGACCTGCAGGGCAGCGTGGCGCGCGCGGTGCATTTCACCCAGGGCGGCAAGGCGCGGCAGGTCTCGGCCGATGCGATGGCCCTGGGCACCAATGCGCTGTTCAACGCCAATTTGCTGCTCAATTCGGGCGATACGAATGCCTTCACCGGCAAGGGGCTGGGCGAGCAGCTCGGCATGCATGTGCTGGTGTACCTGAAGAACCTGGCGAATGTGGGCGGCAGCACCTGGGTTAACGCCAACGGCTACATGCTCTACGAAGGCGAGCACCGCCGCCAGCACGCGGCCTGCCTGATGGAGGCCAACAATGCGCCCTACCTGCGGGTCGAGCGCGGCAAGTGGCGCGACATCGCGACCTTTCGCATGATTTTCGAAGACCTGCCGCAGGACAGGAACTTCGTCGCCACCACCAGCGACCCGATGGTGCCGGCGGTGCACTTCGACGGCCCTTCGGACTATGCCTTGAGGGGCGTCGCCAGCATGAAGAAGACTCTGCCCGGCATCCTGTCATGCCTGCCGGTCGAGAAAATCGAGTTCCAGGAGCCGTTTCCGACCGAGGCGCACATCCTGGGCACCACCCGGATGAGCGCCAGCGCCAGCGACGGCGTGGTGGACAAGCACCTGATCCACCACCAGTACCGCAACCTGTTCGTGCTGGGCAGCGGCGCTTTCACCACCTATTCGCCCAACAACCCGACCCTGACGCTGTCGGCGCTGTCGCTGCATGCGGCGGACAAGTCATTTTAAAAAGGCATGGCCATGGACAAGAGAAACTTCCTGAAGCTCACCGGCCTGGGGCTGGGCGGCGCGGCCCTGGCGATTTCCTCCTTCGGCATTTTGGCGCCCTCGTTTGAAAGCGCCATGGCAAGCCTGATCAGGAATGAGCTGAACTACCTCAAGCTCGACGACAAGGGGCTGGTGCAGTTCGTGAAGGATTATTCGCGCTACACCAGCCAGGCCTCCAGGCTGGTGCTCAAGGGCTTTGCCTTCGCCAACCTGGACTCGTCCGATTCCGGACGAATCCATCACCTCATCAGCAGCTACCTGCTGGGCAGCGACTTTTTTATCAACAAGATGGATGAAAACCGGACCGTGCAGTACCTGGGCATCAACAACCCGCATGCCAGCCCCTGCAGCAATCCGTTCTCGCAGGCGTATTACCCGCAGGACCTGGCCTAACGTGCCGCCGCGCTGGCCTGCGGGTGTTGCAGATCAGCGACCTTATGCTACTGAATTCATAGCTGCTGGCGCAATTGATACCTGCGCCGGAAGCCTGTTTGGCGCATAAACTGGCAACTGCGCAGCGGCTTCTTGCCCTGGCGCCTTCGCCCGCCGGGGCGAGAAAAGCAGGAAATGCGAAGTCACCGCTGTTTTATGCATCGAACAGGCCTCTCGCGCAGGCAAACCATGCGCCATCAGCTATTTATTCAGTAGCAAAACCAGGCAGCAGCTGCACGTCAGCGCGGCGCCGCTGCAGTCAAGCGCTCGGTTGAAGCCATTCCATCGGCTTGCGATGAAACGATATCACGCGGGCGGCGGCAGCGCCTCGCCCCACATGCGCCGCCACAGCCAGGGCAGCGTGGCGCCCAGGTCGGGGCGCTGGCTTTGCAGCGTCGGCGCGTGGCTCTGCGCCGCCAGTTCGGCCGGCGTGCCCAGGTCGAAATTGAAGGTGTAGGCCGGCTCCAGGCCCATGCGCAGGTCGGTGACGAACAGCTGGCCGCCCGATTCCGATAGCTTGTAAAACCCATGGCTGAAGGCCGCGATGCGGGCCACCGGGGGCGCCTGCCCATGGCGCGCCATCAGCGCCGCGCCCCGGTCGTGGACAGTCCAGCGGATCGCCGGCGACTTGTCGAGCAGTGAATGGTAGCCCTCGAAATACTGCGTCGGCGTGGTCGCCACCAGCCGCCACAGCAGCGTGTTGAACGGCGCGGGCGTGACCAGCAGCCCGCTGGCGTCGATGCCCTGGGCCTGCAGCGAGGCGCGCGCCACCTGCGTCGCCTGCAGCTGCGCCCCGGCGCTCCAGCCCAGGTAGAGCGTGCTCAGCACAAGCCCGGCCGCGTTCCAGCGCAGGCCCCGGCTGTTTTTGAGCCGCAGCGCCGCCAGCGTGCCGACGATCAGCGGCACGGTGTAGAGCGGATCGATGATGAAGATGCTGCCTACCCCATACGGGTAGTCGGTGAAAGGCTGCAGCAGCTGCGTGCCGTAGACCGTCATCGCATCGAGCAGCGGATGGGTGATGAGCGCCAGCCAGAGCGCCAGCCACCAGCGCTTGAACAGCGCCGCCTCGCGGTGCAGGCGCGACACGCCCCAGGCCAGAAGCGGCGCGGCCAGCGTCAGGTAAAAGAGCGAGTGGCTTTCGGCCCGGTGGCGCGTCATGTTGAGGATCGCGTTACCGTGGTCGATGAAGGCGTCCAGGTCCGGCAGCGTGCCGGCGACCGCGCCCCAGAGCGCGGCCTTCCAGACAGCGGTGCGCCGGCCCATCACGGCCACGCTGAGCGCCGAGCCGAGCGCGATTTGTGTCAGTGAATCCATGGCGGGCAGCTTAGCGCAAGGCGCCCGGCCGCGCTGCCGGCGGCGCGGTGCGGTTCAAGTTCAGGCCTGTACGATGATCGGAAAACGCGCCGCCAGCCCGTCGCCGGCGGGCGTGAACGGCACGGTCAGCGCGGCCCGGCCCGCCTCGCCCAGGCTGCGCCAAAGAAAGTCGCGCTGGTTGCCGGCATCGCCCGCCACGTAGAGCTGAGTGGTCAGCAGCTCCCGGCTGGCCAGCCGGACCTTGACATGGATGTGCGGTGTGCGCCCGCTGTAGGGCACCGGCTTCAGGGTGCGAAAGCGGTAGCGCCCGTCCGCTCCTACGGCGACCCGGCCAAAGCCCTGGAAGGCCGGATCGGCCCGCCCGCCGTCGCCGGGATGGTGGTAGTGGCCGGCCTGGTCGCACTGCCAGATTTCGACCACGGCGCCGGCGACCGGCTTGCCGGCCGTGTCGGTCACCGTGCCCTCGACCCAGGCCGGCTGGCCCTGCCGGTAGCTGGCGCTGCCGTTGCGCAGCAGGTCGAAGTCGGTGTCGGCCGGCAGCGCCACCGGGTAGAACGGCCCTTCGGTCTGGCCGGGGGTCGGCTGCAGCTGGCGGCCCTGCGCCCAGCTGCGGCCGAGCCAGGCGGATGCGGTCGTGGCGGCCAGCGCAGTGGCGGCGCTGGCCAGCAGCGTGCGGCGGCTGGGGGGCGCATCGGCATGAAATGCAGGCGTCGGATGGGGCATGGCGGTGTCCTTTTTTCGTCAGGTAGCCAAACCGGCAATTTAACCGCCAGTGCCCGTTCTTGCCAAGCCATGGTCATAAGCCCGCTTGCAGCGCCGGCGAGCTGGTTGGCGCCTCAAGCAAGTATCAAAACAGACTCCAGCGCATATTCCGCCTGCGCAGGCAGCTATCTATTTCATAGTTAAAAATCTGCACATGATAATGGGTGGAAAACTTCCAAGTGCCTTTGGGCCGGCTGCCATGATCCCTAAAAAGGTGTCGGAGATGCTGCATAGTTACCATGCAAACAGGTTCATCGTTAACTTACAGTTAATCGTCCAATAAAACATTTGGCATAACAAAACAACAACTATCAAACCATGACGATTCCCACCTATGACCAGTTTATTGAGCCCATTTTGCGATTTCTTGTGCAGCATCCTGATGGGATTGCCGCCAAGCAGGCGCACGATGCAGCAGCCAGTGCGCTAGGTTTAACCGAGGAAGAACGCCAGCAGCTTCTAGCCAGCGGGAATCAAAAAATATACAAAAATCGAGCAGGCTGGGCGCATGACCGGCTCAAACGCGCAGGGTTCTCAAGCACTCCCAAGCATGGCTTTTGGAAAGCGACCCCAGAAGGTGTTGCATTTGCGGCAGAAAATACATTGCCATTCTCTGGGGAACTGGCTGCAAAGTTGGCTATTGGGTTCATTAATGTCAAGCTAAAACCTACGCCAGGTGCTACTGCCAAGCCCATCCTCAAACCGAATCAGCCAAGCATACCGCTAGGCACCTTTGCAAGTCCGGATGATCAACTGAGCCAGGCTATTACAGAGTTAAAACAGTTAGCGGCTTCAGAACTTCTAGAAGTCCTCGCCAATGTTTCTCCCTCATTTTTTGAAACTATCGTTCTGGAATTGCTTCACCGGATGGGCTATGGAGCAAATCGAAGTGACCTGCAGCAGGTAGGCGGATCAGGCGATGCTGGAATCGACGGCATCATTTCACTGGATCGCCTGGGTTTGGAAAAAGTGTATGTCCAGGCCAAACGTTGGCAGCAAGTTATTGGCCGGCCAGAACTGCAGGCCTTTTACGGAGCACTTGCCGGTCAAAAAGCTAAAAAAGGCGTTTTCATCACCACCTCGTATTACTCTGCACAGGCTCAGGATTTCGTTAAATCAGTGGATGGCATAGTATTGATCGATGGCACACGCCTTGCAGAATTGATGATCGAGTGCGAGGTCGGCATACAGGTTCAAACCGTCAAGATACCAAAAGTCGATAGGGATTTTTTCGATGAAGAAGCGCTGTAGTTATAAAGTCGCTGCCGAGCGAGAGCTGTTAAAAACTCAAGCGGATTTGTAGTCCATCAACTTCAGGGCTTGGCGTCAGGCATTTTCCACGCAGGTTTCCCGGGCGCACCAAGCTGCTCGGCCAGCTGGATGCGCTGCTGGCGCGGCAGGGCGCGCATGCCCTGCAGCACCCACTGGGTGCGCTTGATGTTGATCTGGCCGGTCGCGGCCCAGTTGGCCGCCTCCTGGTTCGGGTTGTGCAGCATGGCGGCCAGCCAGGCGGCCTGCGCCGGGTCGAGCTGGTGGGCCGGGCGGCGGAAATAACGCCTGGAAGCCGCCTCGGCCCCGCACACGCCCGGCCCCCAGGGCGCATGGGCCAGGTAGCGCAGCAGGATGCGGTTCTTGCCCAGGGTCTGCTCCATTTCCACCGCATACAGCAGCTCGCGCAGCTTGCGCGCCGGACTGCGCTCGTCGCCGGTGACCACCAGCTTGGCCAGCTGCTGGCCGAGCGTGCTGGCGCCGCGCAGGGCATGGCCGGCGGCGCCCGCGTCAAGCGGCGAACCGGCGCCCTGGTGGCCGGCCAGCGCGGCGCCAAGCTCCACCAGGTCGTAGCCGCCGTGCTCGTAGAAGCGCTGGTCTTCGGCGGCGACCACGGCCCTGGCCAGCCAGCTTTCCGGCGTCAGGCGCGAGGCCGCCGTGCTGCAGGCCGAGCGGGCATTGACCAGCGCCTCGGTGCCCAGGCCGCTGACCTGGAAGGCCTCGATCTGCGGCGTGATGCTGAAGGCGCCGGCGGGCAGATTGAGCATGGCGGACAGCGCCAGCCTGCCTTCAATGCGGGCCTGTGCCAGCTCGGGAATCGAAGCCCTGAACAGCGCATAGGCATTGGCCAGCGGCGTTGGCGGCAGCTGCAGCGACAGGCGCAGGCCGCCCTTGGCAAAGTTGCCCTGCCAGCTGGCCTGGACCTTGCCGGACGAGAGCGTGCCGCTGAGCCGCTCGCCGCGGCGCTGGACGGTGAGCCGCAGCTCATCGAAGGCAAGCGGCGCGCCGCCCAGCCCCGGCGCCTGTACTGCGCAGGGCGCGCAGCGCAGCTGCAGCTGCTCGCCGGGCGCTTGCCACGCCAGCGCGACCGGCCCGCTGCTCGTCGCCAGCGTGCGGCCATCGAGCAGCGGCGCCAGCCAGGGCGCGGTCGCCAGGCGGATCAGCGTGGGCACGCCGGCCTGCAGCCGCACCGGCCCCAGCCGAAGCTCGGTGGCCCATTCGCCCGGCTGCGGCGCGACCAGCAGCCGGGCGATGAAAAACAGCGCCAGCAGCAAGGCTGCCGCCAGCGCCAGCAAAAACGCCAGGACGCGCCACATCCGGCGCGAGCGGGCCGGCGCGGCAGGCGCACCGTTGCCTGCGCCGCCATTGCCATGGTCTGCACCGCCATGGGCATCTGCATCAGTTGCGGCACCAGCGCCGGCATCACTTTCAGGGCCAGTTCCGGCACCAGCACCAGTTCGGCCGGCGGGCGGCTCATCGCGCCCGCCCGGCAGGGGCATCAGCCGGGGCGCCTTCCACCTGCCTTCGCCCGTCACGGCCGGCCCGCCCATGCCGGCGGCCTCAACTTCGGCGGCCATCACAGCGCCCTTGCCACGGTGATCGCCTGCCATGGCCCTGGCGACTGGCCCATCACGGCCGCCCAGTACCAGGCCGAGGTGTCGGTGAAGCCCTGGCCCGCCGCATCGACAATGCGCTCGCACACCCGCAGCCGCTGCCCGCCGGGCTGCAGGGCTTCAAAACAGCGCCACAGCTTGTCCTCGCCATCGCGTTCGAGCTGCTGGCCGGCGATGCGGTAGCCCAGGCCCTGGTAGCAGTCGATGGCCGGGTGCAGCATGCGCGTCGGCTGGTCCACCGTGCGCAGCACCAGCACCTGCCGGCCATCGGTCATGCGGCTGAGCGTGCCGGGAAAATGCCGGGCAAAGCGCTCCTCGACCTCGCTCAGCGCCAGCGGCCGCAGCGGCTGGCCCTGCCAGTGCGAAGGCATTTCGCGGGCGGCCTGAATCGCGGCGGGCCGCGCATCGGTTCTGTAGTGCGCCACGGCGGCCGGCCACAGCATGCAGCCGGGCAGCAGCACGGTCCACAGGGTCTTGTGCAGCACGCGGTTGACGAAGGTGTTCTCAAGCATGGGGAGTTCCTTCCGGCCGGCTCATGACCAGCGCAATCGCGCCGCAGACGGCCGCCAGCGCCATCAAGCCTACCGCTTCATGCGCCCAGCTGGACAGGTGCTTACCCGAGGCTTCGGCGGCCACCAGCAGCGTGTTGCGAACGATGTTGCCCGCCAGCACCAGCACGCCCACGGCCGGCAGGCGGGCCAGAAAAGTGCGGCTGCCGCGCCCCAGGTAGAGCGCGACAGCGCAGGCGGTGAAATAGCCCAACCAGGCCATCTGCACGCCCGAGCAGGGCGCATCGACGATGACCAGCTGGCCATCGACCTGCAGGCTGGCGCCCCGGCGCTCGACCTCATGGCCGGCCAGCAGCAGCCAGCGGCTGGCTTCCGCCGTGACCAGGCGCAGCGGAAAACCGGCGTAGAACTGCAGCGACGCCAGCAGCGGCAGCGCCAAGACCGCCAACCCGACGACCGGCGCGGCTGCCACCCCCACCGGCAAGAAGGCCGCCAGCCCCGCCGCCAGGCCCAGCAGCGCGAGCAGCGACGCGACCAGGGGCGGCAGCAGGCCCTGCGCTGCAGTGGAGAGAAGCACGCCAGCCAGCGCCAGCGCAAACCAGCCCAGGCGCGGCGATGCCCGCAGCCAGCGCCGTTCGTGCCCCACCAGCCAGCCCAGCGCCGCCAGCGCCAGCAGGCCGAGCGGGTCGTCCGAGCGGTCCAGCACCCGCCGGCCCATCCACAGCCAGGTCGGCCAGAGCGCGGCGGCCAGCAGCGCCAGCCAGCCCCAGGCCGGCAGCCGGTCGAGGGCGATGCCCCAGCGCATCAAACCGGATGCGCCGGGCAGGCTGGGCCGCCGCCGGGCCGGGCTGGCAGGTTGCAGGGGCAATTGCAGCGAAAGCATCATGGTTCTCCTGAAGGCAGCGTGCGAAAGTCAGTCGCTCAGGCGGTGAAGCGGCCGGCGTTGCCAAGCCGGCTGCCGCGCGACCTGCGCTCGCGCCGGGCCAGCAGGGCCAGCACCGACAGCAGCACGATCACCGCGCCCCAGGTGGCCGGCTCGGGCGTGCCGGGCACTTCGGCGCCGATGGCCAGGTTGCTCACGCCCTGCGGCAGCGGCGACGGCTGGCTCACGCTCGCGGCCTCCTGCGGCTGCAGGTTGCGCACCACCTGGTCCACCGCGAGAAAGCTGGTGTATTGCGTCAAGAGGTTGTACTGCAGGCCCAGCTCGGTGATGCGCTGGCGCTGCGCGTCGCCGCCGCCGTCCAGCGCTTCCTGGTCCGACAGGCTGGCGATGCGGTGGCGTGCCCACAGGTAGCGCAGCGCGGCGGTGTTCTGGCCGCCCTGCGCGGCAACCGTGACGGCGTTGCGGTAGGGACCGGTAGCGCTTTGCCCGTCGATGATGACCTGGCCCTTTGGCGCGCCGCGAAACTTGCCGAACACCACCACCGGCCGCTCGCCCAGCACGTCGGGCAGCTGCGCCGGCTCCACGTCATAGGCGTCCAGGCCGTCGAAGCGCAGCTTCACGCTGGTCAAGACTGGCGACTCGATCAGCTGGCGAAAGCGCTCGGCCTGCGCCTTGGCTTCCGACGGCTGGGTGATGATGAAGGGCTCGCCCATGCCGGCTCTCGCCAGGCCTTCCATCAGATGCCGGTTGACCGACGAGCCGATGCCGAAGGAAAACACATTGGCCTTGGACAAGTTCTGGCGCACCAGCTCGAAGGCCTCGCGCTCGACGGTCACGAAGCCGTCGGTCACCACCACCACGGTGCGCGACACGTCGGCCGGCTTGGGTTCGGCATAGACCCGCTTCAAGGCCGGAATCAGCTCGGTGCCGCCCCCGCCGCCCATCTCGTCGATGGTGCGCACCGCCTGCTCGATGTTGGCCTGGGTCGCGGGAACCGATTTCGGGCTCAGGAAGCGGTTGCTGCCCGAGAACAGCAGCACGTTGAAGGTGTCGCTCGGGCGCAGCTTGCCGATCAGCTCGCGCATCAGCGTCTTGGCCGTGTCCAGCGGAAAGCCGTGCATCGAGCCCGAGATATCGACCACGAAGATGTAGTCGCGCGGGTTGATGGCTTGCGCGGCAACGTGTTTGGGCGGCTCGATCATGGCCAGGAAGAAGTTCTCGCCAGCGCGCCCGTCGCTGCCAGGCGCGCCCTGGTAGAGCATCACGCCGGACTCGATGCGCTCGCCGGCCAGCCGGTAGTCGAGGATGAAGTCGCGGTTGTTGCCGGGGTTGTTGCCGGGCTGGCCGCCGGCCTGCAGCGACACGCTGGCGCGCTCGTCGCCGTCTTTCTTCACCTCGATGCTGTGCGTGCTGGAACGCACTTCCTTGATGCCAATCGGCGTGGCCAGCCGGACCTTGATGTCGAACGCCGTGGCCGAGGGCTGGCCGGCGGCCAGGTAGGGCTGGCCGACCCATTTGGCCTGCGCCTGGGCTGACTGCGGGCTGTTGTAGCGCGGGCCGACCACGGTCGGAAACACGAACTGGTAGTTGCCCGACTGCGGAGTCAGCAGCTCGGTGTAGCGCAGCTCGACCTTCACATCGTCGCCGGGCAGGATGTTGGCGACATTCATCTCGAACACATTGGGCAGGTGCTGCTCCAGCAGGGCGGCGGTCTTGCCCTCTTTCTTGGCGGCGTCGTACTCGATGCGCGCCTGCTGCTTCTCGCGGATGTCGGCGGTGATGAGCCGGTCGGCCAGCCGCACGTTCATGCCGTAGACGGCGGCGCGGGTCGAGCCGGGGAACACATAGCGCGCCTCGATGGCGCGCTGGCCTTCGTTTTTGTAGTGCTGGGTGACGGTGACATCGGCGATCACGCCGGAAATCTGCACGTCGACCGAGGTGGATTTGAGCGGCAGCGCGTCCACGCCGGGCGTGTCGCTCTTGACGAGGAAAAACGGGCTTTCGGTCTTGAGCCGGGGCGCGGCGTCGCCGCTGCGGTTGTCCTGCGCCTGCGCGGCGTTGGCGGCAAGGGTGATGAAACAGACCGTCGCCAGGCTGGCGGTGGCGGCCCAGAGCCAGCGGGCGGCGCGGGCATTGTGGGAAAGTTTGAACTCCATAATGGATTCCTTGGGGAGCGGCATGCGACAGTGCATGAACCCCAAGCATCGCCAGCGGGCGGGAAGGCGGTTTGAAGGTTTTGGGAAGCTTTTGTGAAGTCGGTGTGAAAAAATTGGGGTTTGCGATTAGCTACAGCGTAGGCACAATAAATCCGCCCGCAAGGCAAGCCCTGAAGAGTCTCGGTCTTATCCGTAAAGGTGGCACATGCGCAAAAAGTACGGCTTTTCCGCTGCAAGGAAAAATCCTTACGCTGCACAGCTTCGCCTACAGCGCATCCGCCAAGCGCAGGCAGTAGTGAGAAAGCATGTGCCGCCGGGCATATCCCTTGCTGACGAGTTGATTGCCGAACGCAAGCAGGACGGAGTTATTGGCTAGACCAAGCTGGTTCACGGCCATGTTCTTGCCGCCACTGCCTTGAAGGCGTCTTTCTGTTCAACGTTTTCAACGATGATGGCTTTCAGAGGTTTTTAATGTGCCAAAAGTGCCTTTGGCGCAATCAGAATATGCGTGAGTAGCTCTTAAATCAGGATTGATTGAATTGCCAATAGTGACAGATGCTCCCAGGTTTGGGGGCATTAGAAGCTCCGCCATGATTTGATGCCATTCCCAGATGCACATTGCAATCTCCCGTCACCTGAAATTCCAGCCCGTGCCGTGCAAGAACCGATCTACTTCTACACCCGGGCCATGCCCTTCTGGGGCTTGTCCAACTTCTCGCCACCCGGAATCGAAGCTGATGGCGTGTATTGGCCAACGGTCGAGCACTATTTCCAGGCACAAAAATTTGAAGATATTGAAATTCGGGAACGCATCCGCCGCGCGCTGACGCCGAAGGATGCGCGCTCGCTCGGCCAAAGCCGCGCCTTTCCACTGTCCAGGGATTGGGATGCCCGGCGGGAAGGCGTCATGCTGCATGCGTTGCGGCTCAAATTTCAGGCACCGCAGGCGCGTGCCTTGCTACTCTCTACGGCCAAGCGCGTGCTGGTCGAGAGTTCGCCGTTTGACTACTTTTGGGCAGCGGGGCAAGACGGAACCGGCCAAAACCGGCTTGGTCATCTGCTGGTTCAGGTGCGTGATGAGATGAACCAAGATAGCGCCTGATTCCCACGATCCCTCCTGCAAAACCAAGCTACTCCGTCACGCGCGGCAGCGACAGCGTCGCCACCGCCCCGCCCTCCGCCGCATTCCCCAGCTCGATCCGCCCATGGTGCAGCGCGGCGATTTCCTTGACGAAGGCCAGCCCCAGCCCGGTGCTTTTCTTGCGCGTGTGCGGCCGGGCCAGCGAATAGAACTTCTCGAATACCTTGTCCTGCGCATAGTCGGGAATGCCCGGCCCCCAGTCGCGCACCTGCAGCCGCGCAGTGCGCTCGCCGGCGTGCAGCGACAGCCGGACCCGGCCGCCGTCGGGCGAGAAATCAATCGCGTTGTCGAGCAGGTTGCTGACGGCGCGGCGCAGCAAAAACGCGTCGCCCTCGGCCGCCGCGTCCTCGGGCGCATCGACCTCGATGGTGATGCCGCGCAGCCGGGCGGCGTCCTGCGCGGCGCCGGCCAGTTCCTCCAGCAACGGCTTCAAGGCGACCAGCTCCACCTTGTCCAGCGAGCGCCGCGTCTCCAGCGCGGTCAGCTCCATCATGCGGTCCACCATCTCCTGGATGCGGCCGGCCTCGCGGGTGATGTTGGCCAGGAAGCGCTGGCGCTCGGCCTGGGGCATGCCGGGCTCCTGCAGCAGCTCGGCGGCGCCGCGAATGGCCGACAGCGGGCTTTTCACCTCGTGCGTCAGCGTCTGCACATAGTCGGCGACATAGTTGCGCCCGGCCAGCGCGTCGCGCATCTCGTCGTAGGCCGCGCCGATCACGCCCAGCGCCCGCCTGCCCAGCCGGGGCAGGTTGAGCGAGCGCTGGGCGCGCACATAGCGCACATAGTCGGCAATCAGGCCGAAGGGCCGCACCAGCCAGACCGACACGATGACCGCCAGCAGCAGCACGCCGACCACCGACATCAGGCCGAAGTAAATGATCTTCTCGCGGGCGGCGGCCACGAACTGGCCGAAGCTGGTGACCGGCTTGCCCACCGTGGCCACGCCGATGATCTCGTTGTTCCAGCGGATCGGCGCGCCCACGTACATGACCGAGGTGCGCGGGTCTTCCTCCACGTCGCGGGTGGTGCGGGCCCCGTAGCCGCCGGCCAGGGTATAGCCGACGTCGTGCCATCTTGAATAGTCCTGGCCCGCCGACTGGCCCAGCGAATCGAACAGCACCCGGCCCTGCCGGTCGGTGACGTAGGCCCGCATCTCGACCCGCGTCTTGCTGACCGAGTAGATCTGCGAGTTGAACTGCCGGGCGTAGAGCGACTTGAACAGCGGCCCCAAGCGCGCCGTGTCGATGGCGCCGGTGCGCACATCCTGCTCGACCAAGCTGGCCAGCAGGTGCGAGGTTTCCACCAGCGACTCCTCGGCCGATTCGCGGTAGCGCGGGTCGATGTCGGCGACCACGCTGTAGAGCATCAGGGCGATGCCAGCGGCGTAGATCAGCAGGATGCCGATGAAAATCCGGTTGCGCTTGGTCACTTAAGCCCCACGCTCCCCACTTCGTGTGGTTCGCTGCCCCCCGAGGGGGCCGCCCCGCCTGCAGTCCGGCAAAGCCGGTCCTGCGGCCGGTACTGGCACGGGCGGGGAGGTAAAGCCGCCACGCTCTGCACTGCGTGTGGTTCCCTGCCCTCCGAGGGGGCTGCCCCACTGCGGCCCGGCAAAGCCGGTACTGGCATGGGCGGGGAGGCGTACGCACTCCCAGGGTGCTGGCCTGGCTTGGTTTGACCTGGGACGGCCCGGCGCGGCCGCTGACGGCGTTCAACGCCGCTCCGGCGGCAGGTCTTCGCTCAGTGCATAGCCTGAGCCGCGCGAGGTGCGGATCGGCTCCAGTTCCGGCGCCACCGCCTTGAGTTTGGCGCGCAGGGTCTTGATGTGGGCATCAATCGTGCGGTCCAGGCTGCCGCTGCCGTCCGTCCAGACCTTGTCGAACAGCTCGTCGCGGGTGAAGACACGGCCGGGCCTTTGCACCAGCAGCCGCAGCACGCCGTATTCATAGCGCGACAGCTCCAGCAACCGGCCGTAGAACCTGATCTGGCGGCGCTCCTCGTCGAGCGCGAACGGCGTGCCGGCCGCTTCGCCGGGCGCGGCAGGCGTGGGATTCAGCGGCGCTGCGGCTGGCTCGGGTACCAGTGCTCGCTCGCTGCGGCGCAGGATGGCGCGCACCCTGGCCACTAGCTCGCGCGGCGAGAATGGTTTAGCGATGTAGTCGTCGGCGCCCAGCTCCAGCCCGACCACCCGGTCGATCTCGTCGCTGCGGGCGGTCAGGAACAGCATCGGCACCTGCGCGCCGCCGGGCAGCGCCTGCAGCCGCTTGAACAGCTCGAAGCCGTTCAGGTCGGGCAGGCCGACATCGAGGATCACCAGCGCCGGCAGCTCGGCGGCGAACTCGCGCAGCGCCTGCCCGGCGGTGCCGCACCACACCGGCGTGAAGCCGTCGGTGGCCAGCACGTATTGAATCGTGTCGGCAATGCCGGACTCGTCTTCGACGACCAGAATGCGTGGCTTGTGGAGCATGGCCGCTATCGTAGCGCCTGGGGTGGCGGGTGGCGGCGGGCCGCCGGGCAGCTGGTCAAGAGGCGAAAAACCATTCGTCATTGCCGCGAAGGCGCAAGTCCACTGCCACAGGCCCAACGCCGACCCGTTTGCCGCCTTCGCAGCAATAACGCCAGGACAAGTGCCTGAAAAATAATCGATTCATGCCAAAACAGGCTGTAGCGCACTGTTTATATGCGCAAGCAGCTACTTTTTTCATAGCAAAACACCCTGAAGAGCCGCCCAGCGCATGCCGCCCCAGGCTGCGCCGGCCGCAACTGGCGTGGCAGCAGCGCAACAAGGCGCAATCTCCCTCTAGCCGGGGCCTGCGGAGAGGAGGAAACTTTTGGTTTGGCACGACACACGCCCTTTCATTCACTCACCGGCACGGTGGCCTGTGAAAAACCAGAGCCCTGTTTCGAGATCCTCCAGCCATGCACATCAGACGACTGAATCCCATTGACGCGCCCGAGTACCGGGCATTTCGCCTGCGCGGCCTGCGCGAGCACCCCGAGGCCTTCACTTCCAGCTTTGAAGAGGCGTCGCTGCGTCCGCTGGCGGACCTGGAAAAGCGGCTGGCCGCACCAAGTGAAAAGGTCTGGGGCGCTTATGTCGATGGGACGCTGGCCGGCATGGTCGGCCTGGCGCATGAAACGCGGCTGAAGAATCGCCACAAGGCCGCGCTGGTGGGCATGTTTGTCGCCGGCGAGTTCGCCGGCCGGGGACTGGGCCGCGCCCTGGTGGACGCCGTGCTGCGGGAAGCGCGCGGCTGCGGCGTCGGACTCGTCGTGCTGACCGTCACCGAGGGCAACCTGCCAGCCATCGCGCTCTATGAGCGGGCCGGCTTTGCCAGCTTCGGCATCGAGCCCGACGCCATCCGGGTCGCCGGCGTCAGCCTGGGCAAGCAGCACATGTTCTTTCAGCTGGGCGCTTCATGACTACTTTTCCCGCGCTTCACACCCTGGAAACATGCATCCCTAACCATTAATCATCTTTTCACTCCTTTCACCAAGTCCTCACACCATGCCCTCAACCCACCGTTTGAAAATCGGCCTGTCGGCCTGCTTTTCGCATGCCGACCCGACCCGTTCGCTTTTTTCCGGCAAGACGCTGCAGTATGTCGAGCAGTCGATTGCGCACTGGCTGATGTCCTCGGGCGCGATGGTCGTGATGGTGCCCTGCCCGACCGGCAGCACCCAGCGCGGCGACGTGACCTATGCCCATTACGCCCAGTGGCTCGACGGCCTGGTGCTGCACGGTGGCGCCGATGTCTGGCCCGGCAGCTACGGCGAGGCGCCGCTGGAAGACCGATGGTCTGGCGACCGGGTGCGTGATGACTACGACAAGGCGCTGGTCGCGGCCTTTGAAGCTGTCGGCAAGCCGATCTTCGGCGTCTGCCGGGGCCTGCAGCTGCTCAACGTGGCCTTTGGCGGCACGCTCTACCAGGACATCAGCACGCAGGTGCCGGACTCTTTTATTCACCGCGATGCCGACACCTACGACCTGAACTTTCACAGTGTCGATATCGTGCAGGGCACGCGGCTGGCAGCGCTTTATCCGGGGGTGGAGCGGGCGCGGGTGAACAGCATCCACCACCAGGGCATCAAGGATCTGTCGCCCGAGTTCGTGGCCGAGGCCCACAGCGCGACCGACGGCATCGTCGAGGCGATACGCCGCAAGGACCCGGCCAAAAGCTACATCGCCGCGCTGCAGTGGCACC
The DNA here is from genome assembly GCA_028291905.1 of Polaromonas sp. Classification (GTDB taxonomy): domain Bacteria; phylum Pseudomonadota; class Gammaproteobacteria; order Burkholderiales; family Burkholderiaceae_C; genus Polaromonas. Next base: position 302 of record JAQGNK010000002.1, on the reverse strand, counting down.
CGGAGTTCCACAAGCCCGGCGCCGACACCATCGATGACGCCGCCGTGCTGAAGGATTTCCTTGGCGCCGTCGCCGCCGTCAAGGCCAGGGCACACAAGCCGGTGCATGAACTGGCCGACCATGCGTGAGCATGAAAAGTCCTGATTAGATACATGACTCAGACGTTGACCCCCGTGTCATTCCCGCGAAGGCGGGAATGACGGTTTTTAGTCTCTGAAATATCTATTTAATCAGATGAAAAGTGCTCTCAGCGCATACAAAGTATGCGCAAGATGCTATCAATAAAATTGCGCTCTGAATCA
>JAQGNK010000572.1 GCA_028291905.1 Polaromonas sp. | reverse complement strand
ACGTAGTACGCGGCGATCAGGTTGCAGATGGTGAGCAGCAACGCCGGGATGATGCCGGCCAGAATCAGGCTGAACACACTGACAGAGGCAATGCCGGTGGTCGCCAGCGCAAAGATGATCAGGTTGTGCGAGGTTGGCATGATGGCGCCGACCAGCGCGGCGTGAGTGGTGACGTTGACCGCATAGTCGGCGTCGTAGCCCTCTTTCTTCATCAGCGGGATCATCACCGAGCCCATCGCCGACACATCGGCCAGCGGCGAACCGGCAACACCGCCAAACAAGGTGCAACCAATCACGTTGCTCATGCCAAGGCCGCCGCGCACATGGCCGACCAGGCTGTTGGCAAAGCGCACGATGCGTTGGGCAATGCCGCCGTAAAGCATCAATTCACCGGCAAACACGAAGAACGGGATCGCCAGGAAGGAAAACACCTGCATGCCGCCGATCATCTTCTGGAAGACGATGGCAACCGGCATGCCGGAATAGAGCACGGTGCAGACCGAGGCAAGCCCGATCGAGAATGCCACTGGCACGCCCAGCACCAGCAGCAGCGCAAAGCTCAATGAGAGAACTGTCAGTTCCATTTTTTTCTTTCAATCAGTACCAGGACGGAACGACTTCTTCGTCTCGAAGCAGCGCCACGATGTGTTCAATGGAAAACATCACAATCAACACGCCGGCGATCACCAGAGACAAATAGTCGATCCCCACCGGCAGGCCCAGCATCGGGTCCAGCTCGTCCCACTTGAGGCGGGTCCACAGCATGCCGCTTTGCACCATGATCCCGCCAAACAGCGCCACCAGCAGGTGGATCAGAATCTCCAGCTTCAGACGCATCGATTCAGGCAGCAGCGAGACTATCGAGTCCAGACCGATGTGTCCTGCATCGCGCACCCCGACCGCCACGCCGAACGCGGTGACATACAGCACGAGCTGCAGAGCCAGCGCTTCGGCCCAGGTTGGCGTGTCGTTGAAAACATAGCGGCCGACCACCTGGATCTGCACGCTGAGAATGATGCCTATCAGGCAGAAGATTGCAATGATCAGGCTGGCCTTGCTCAACAGTCCGCACAGGCGCGAATAGGCATGGCGCGCAGGCGGCCGCTCGTGTTCGGGGTCAACGCCCAAGGCAACAGAGCTGACGGCCGCAGTAGTGGCCGCGGCCGTAGCCGATATGTGGGGTGTACTCATGGGATTCCTAAAGAAACGCACAAAGCCCAGACCGGCCGTTGGCGGCCTGGGCTTCAAGCCGTCACTGGGTTTACTTGTTGTCCTGGACAGCCTTCACCAGGCGCTGCAGATCAGGCGTGGTGATGAACTTGGCGTACACCGGTGCCATCGCCGCTTTGAACGACGCCTTGTCCACGTCCGTCACAATCTGCGAACCGGCCTTGGTCACGATGGCCAGGGCCTTGGCTTCCTGCTCGTCCCACTTCTGGCGCTGGAACGTCACTGATTCCTTGGCCGCGGCGCGGAACATGGCCTGGTCGGCAGGCGTCATCTTGTCAAAGATCACCTTGGAAATCACCAGCATTTCAGGGGCCATGGAGTGCTCGGTACGCGAGTACACCTTGACCGCCTCGTAGTGCTGGAAGCCCTCGTACGAGGGAATATTGTTTTCAGCGGCATCGATCAGGCCGGTTTTCAACGCTGTCAACACCTCGCCGGTAGGCATTGGCGTGGCGTTCGCGCCCATGGCGCCAACCAGCGAGACCCACAGCTCGGACTGCTGCACGCGGATCTTCAGGCCCTTGGCGTCGGCGATGGTGCGTACCGGCTTTTTGGCGTAGATCGAGCGCGCGCCGCTGTCGTAGAACGCCAGGCCCACCAGACCCTGGCTCTCGCAGCCCTTCAGGATTTCTTCTCCGATGGGGCCATCGAGCGACTTGCGCATGTGGGCAATCGAGTCGAACAGGAAGGGCATGGTGGGCACCAGGCTCTTCGGGCAGGTCGAGTTCAGCGAACTGATGTTGACGCGGTTCATCTCCAGCGCGCCAATCTTGACCTGGTCCAGCGTTTCTTTCTCGGTGCCCAGTGCGCTTTTGTTGAACACTTTGATCGTGTATTTGCCGCCGCTCTGCTTGGACAGCACTTCGCTCATGTGTTTGACGGCGGCGACAGTGGGGTATTCATCGCTGTTGTGCACGTCGGCCGAGCGTAACTCGACGGCATGGGCCGAGACGCAAAGGCTGGCGAGAATGCTGGCTGTCAGCGCAGCGGCGCGGAAGGAAGGACGGCTAATTGATTTCATGAAAGTCTCCTGATTGGAATTAAAAATGCTCGGCTAGAGCGATAGGGGAAAACGCGAAAAAACAGGTTCAGGCAGCCCGCGCACGCCAGGACTTAGCGCAAAAACGCCACCCGCCAGTGGCTGGTCAGATAAATCGACGCCTTCGGGGCGAATCGATGTCACGAACAGGGTGTCGAGGCCGGCGCCGCCAAAGGCGCACATGGCCGGTTTTTTGACGGGCACGGCCAGCGAGCGGTCCAGCCTGCCTTGCGGCGTGAAGCGGTGAATCAGGCCGGCATCATTGCCGCAAATCCAGTAGCAGCCGTCGGCATCGACGGCGGCGCCATCGGGCCGGCCGGGCAGCGGGTTCATGTCGATGAACCGCCGGCGGTTCGAGGGCCTGCCTGTCTGGGTGTCATAGTCAAAAGCCCAGACCGACTGCACCGAGGGATGGGAGTCCGACAGGTACATTGTGGCGCCATCGGGGCTGAACGCCATCCCGTTGGGTGTGATGAAGCCGTCAAGAAGCTGGGTCAGTCCACTCTCTTTTTGATAGCTGTACACGCAGCCTGCGCTTGCGCCAGCGGCCATATTCATCAACATGGTGCCGGCCAGGAAGCGCCCCTGGCGGTCGCAGCGGCCGTCGTTGAAGCGCATGCCCGGCATGGCATGGGCGACAGGGGCCAGGCTTTCAAAGCCTAGTTGCCCGCCAGCCTGCGGCGTGAGCCGGAAAACACCGCTTTCGGCGCCGGCAATCCAGCCGCCCGACCCGGCGATGGGCGCGACGCAAGCCAGCATTTCCGGCGCCAGCCAGCTTGCGAACTGCCCGCTGGCAGGTTCCCAGCGGCACAGCTTGCGCGCCGGAATATCGACCCAGTACAGCGCCTGCTCGGCCGCATGCCAGACCGGGCTTTCGCCGGTTCCGTTGCGGGCATCGAGCACCAGTTCGGCCTTTGCCGAGTCCGTTGCCATGTTCATTCGCCGAAAGGCCCGGCCACTACAAAGCCGCCGCCCTGGTACTGGGCCACCGGGTCTTTCGAGTCAGGCGGCGGAGTGCGCGCATAAACCGCCTCGCGGAAATCATCCGAGCTGTCCTGCGGCACGTAGCCGACATGGCGCGCCCGGCTGTTGTCCCACCAGGTCACAGCGTTGTCGGACATGCCGAAGATGATGCTGTGGCCCAGCAAAGGCGTGGTCAGGCAGGCGGTGATCAGGCGGTGCAGGTCGTCAAAGCTCAGCCAGGTCGCCAGCATGCGGCGGTCCCTGGGCTCGGGAAACGAAGAGCCGATGCGAACGCAGGCCGTCTCGATGCCGTAGCGATCAAAGTAAAAGCGCGACAGGTCTTCGCCAAAGGCCTTGCTAAGGCCATACATGCCATCGGGCCGGGCCGGATGGTCGGCGGTGATGGTCTGGTCCTGCCGGTAGAAGCCGGTCACATGGTTCGAGCTGGCAAACACGATGCGCTTCACGCCATGCTTGCGGGCTGCTTCATAAAGGTTATAGACCCCCAGGATGTTGGCCTGCAGGATTGGGCCGAACGGGCCTTCGACCGAGACACCACCCAGATGGACGATGGCGTCCACGCCCTGGACCATCGCATCGACCGCCGACGCATCGGCCAGATCGGCCAGGACAACTTCCTCGGCCTCAGCCGCATCGCCAAAAGCCTGCACATCGGACAGGCGCAGAACGGAGCAATTGGCCTTGAGGCGCTCGCGCAAGGCTTTGCCCAAGCCACCGGCCGCGCCGGTCAACAGCAGTTTTTCATGAACTTTGATCGTCATTTTTTCTAGGCCCCTAGGGTGTAAAACACTGGACTTTTCCATCAGCTTTGTTAGAGTCAATCCATTCAAACATCAGTTATATGTTGTCTGATGACTTGAATTTTCAGTTCCACTTACCGGCTTGTCAATCATTTTTTTATGAACCCAAGGAAAACCCCTAGTCCCCTGGAACCCATCCTGGCACGTGCCCTGGAGCCGTCGCGGCGTGCGCGCCGTCCCCGGGGACTGGTGGATGAAATTGTGGAAACCCTGGCTGCCCGCATCCGGGAGGGTCAGTTGCAAGCCGGCGAAAAGCTGCCGACGGAAGCTGAAATCATGAGCCGCTTCGAGGTGAGCCGCACCGTGGTTCGCGAGTCGCTTTCCAAGCTCCAGGCCTCCGGGCTGGTCGAAACCCGTCATGGCATCGGCACCTTTGTGCTGCAGCCACAAGATGCGGGAAATTTCAAGATCGCGGCCGAAGACTTTTCCACCGTGGCCGATGTGATCTCGGTGCTGGAACTGCGCATCAGCCTTGAAACCGAGGCCGCCGGCCTGGCAGCCCAGAGGAGAACTCCTGAAAACCTGGCGGCACTGGAAGCCGCCTTGCGCGCGTTTCATGATTCGATCAACCGGGATTCGGATGCGGTACCGCCCGACTTCCAGTTTCACATGGAAGTGGCCCGTTCAACCGGAAACCGGCACTTCGCCGACTTGATGACCTACCTGGGCACCATGATCATTCCTCGCACCAGGGTGAACACGGCGCACAGCGCGCCCGAGGGCCGCCTGAATTACCTGCAGCGCGTCAATATCGAGCATGAAAGCATCTACAACGCCATCCGCGACCAGGATGCCGAGGCTGCCCGCGCCGCCATGCGGACGCATCTTTCCAACAGCCGCGAACGCCTTCGCCGGGGCAACAACGCGCACACGATGCAGCCTGCTCCGGTTGCGGCGGAGATCGGCCTGAACGCTGTGGCTTGATTTTTTTGATTCATCAATCTATGTAAAATACATTAAGTTGTACGACAACCAAGTGCAACCTTTACATTTCAAGGTATGCAATGTATCCAGCTGATCCACCAGTTCCAATGGATGCCAGCCAATTCATTCCAGCGCCGGGCCAGGAACGGTTGCGCCTGGCCGTCATAGGCGCGGGGCTCGGCTCGGCGCCGCATTTCCAGAGCCTTGACGACCTGGCATCTGAAGCAGAAGTCGTCTGGGTCTATACAAGAAGCGCCGAGCGCCTGGCCGCCGTGCGGCTACCCGTCGGCGCCCGCAAGACAACCCGGCTCGAAGATATTTTGGAAGACGCCAGCATCAAGGCTGTCATCGTGCTGACGCCGCCCAATGCCCACCTGGAGATGGTGCAGCGCGCTGCTAGCGCCGGCAAGCATGTGCTGGTCGAAAAACCGCTGGAAATCAACACCCTGCGGGCCACCGCGCTGGTGCAGGCCTGCGAGGCGGCCGGCGTGACACTGGCCGTCATGCTGCAGCACCGCCTGCGCGAAGGAGCGCTGGCGCTCAAGGCGCTGCTTGAAGCTGGCGAGCTGGGCCAACTGGTCAGCGCATCGGCCTTCATCCGCTGGTGGCGGCCGCAAAGCTACTACGACGAACCAGGGCGCGGCACCCTCGACCGCGATGGCGGCGGCGTGCTGATCACCCAGGCCATCCATGCGCTGGACTTGCTGCTCTGCCTGACCGGTCTGCCCGAGCGCGTCACCGGCCTGGCCAGTACCAGCCCGGTGCACCGCATGGAGGGTGAAGACACGGCGGCGGCGCTGCTGCACTATGCCGGCGGCGCCATCGGCGTGGTACAGGCCACCACGGCGGCCTACCCCGGCTTTGCCGAACGCCTGGAAATCAACGGCACCCTGGGCACGGCAAGCCTTGAAGCGGGTCAGTTGCAGGTGGCGCTTGCGAGTGGAAAAATCATCACGGCCGGCACGCCCCAGGCGTCGGGCGGCGGCGCCAATCCGATGGCATTTGGCCATGGCCCACACCGGGCGGTGCTGCAGGATTTCATTCGCGCAGTGCAGCAAGGTGTGCTGCCAGCCATCACCGGGCGCTCGGCGCTCGCGGTGCAGCAGGTCATTGAAGCCATCATGGAATCATCCCGGACAGGCCAGGCGGTGTCGATGCCGGGATTGCCACGGCACTGATTTCACCAGGCTGATGCGTGCCCTGCCAGCTTGGCGCGGCACTGATATCGCCGCCAGAAGCTGTCGTTTGACAAGCCCTCGGAGGCTGGTTTCCATGCACTTTAGCCCGCCAGTCCAAACAGAGCGGGCGCTACCAG
>JAQGNK010000547.1 GCA_028291905.1 Polaromonas sp. | reverse complement strand
GCTGCCCGAGCGGGTCCGGCATGGCGACTATGTGCGCCAGCCGGTGCCGCGCGACATCGTGGTACCCGAGGTGTATTGACCAACCCACAGATTTTTAGTATCAAACAGCTTGATGAGAGGCGTGCCTCAGACACTGAAAACCGTCATTCTTCGCTGGCGCCGGCAAGGGGCCGTGCGCGATGAAGTGCTGGACGATGCGGCCTGGGGGCGGTGGTGGTCGCGGCGCCGCTCAGGCCTTTGGTGGAGGTCAATCTGGGCAGAAAAATTTGTCTGGCCATGCATGTACAACAAGCTGCACCGCCATGGCTAGGCCTATGCCTGAGGTGCTGGCAGTACCCTGGATGGCCGCTTCAGCTTGGCGCCAACTCTTTATCGGAAATCCACGCCCCGTGCACCCCTGCAGACACCCAGTCAGGAATGTCAATGACGGCAACGGGTGGCTTGCGGATGTCGTGGGCGTCCAGAATGAGCAAATGGCCACGTTGGGAGGCCAGGTCGCTCACCAGCGAGAGTATCCAGCCGTTGTCCTCTCCAGTGGCACCTGCTGCGGCTGCAAAGTTGGGCTCGCTGGGCATCTGCCCGGAGGGGAATTCGCGCACCTGGCGTTGTCCTGTCCGGGAGTCGTACTTGACCAATGCCGGCTGCTTCAGCTTTGTGTTGGGAAACGCTACTGCGTAGGTATAGCGGCTTGCGCTGGTGAGTAGCGCCGCGTTGATGGTTGGGAAATCCGTTGACAGATCATCGACCACTTTGACGCTTGCTGTTGCCTGGACAGGGTCGATGGTCCATTGAGCCATGTGCATGCCCTTGCCCGGCCACTGGCCATGACCGGCTACGCTGTTGATCCACATCGAGGTGTGCTCCCAAGCCGCCTGGTCCCATTGCGTACCCTGCACAACGATCCTGCCGCTCGCGTCTTCCCACGCGTTGCTTTGGTGAAAGGTATAGAACGGATCCATGGGTATCCACCTGACGGGCCCCTTGGACCTGTCCCGAGGCAGTAATCCTATTTTTGCCTGGTATTTCGGATTCCAGGCGTAAGGAAATGGCAGACTAGCGCGCGGATTGAAAGTGACGCTGGTATCAAAAAAGATGACGTAGTTCTTGGTGATCATGAAGTCGTGCATGACCGACGGCCCGGCACCCTCAATGATTTCGCTGTGGGCAAGCTGCCCGTGGCGGTCCACCTGATGAAAAACCAGGTGAGGCGGCACCGGCGATGCGCCGAAGAACAACATCTCGCCGGTTTGCGGGTCAATTTTAGGATGCGCCGTCATGTTGGATTTGAGCGCACCACCGAACGTATAGGCGCCCACGGTCTCAAGCTCGGGGGTCATCTCATAAGGAAAGTTGACCTCCTGCAACGCCAGAATTCGCCCAGCGTGCGCCACGATGCTGGTGGCTGCCGCACTGGCTGCAAAGTCGATGGAGCGATCTGGTCGAAACAGCGGCGCCCCATGCAGCGCCGGCGTGTCCACCCAGCGGTTGCGGTACCACTCGGCCTTGCCATTGCGAATGCGCACCCCAAACACCATGCCGTCCCCGGCAAACCAGAACGCCGGCTTTGCGCCAGCTTTGGGGTTGTGGCCATTGCGAAAGTAGCGCCCGGAAAGCTCGGCAGGGATATTTCCCCTGACTTTCAGGCCCAGGCTGGTGCTCTCTACCTGGGTGGGTTTGTAGAACCCTGAAAGATACGATATCTGCCTGCCTGCATTGGCCGCTTCAATGCCGCTGGCCCATAGCGCTCCCGGCGCCAGCAGCGAAGCCAGTGTGGCGCCCGAGCCCAGGCGAAGCAGATTGCGGCGACCGGCATTGTCCAGCGTGTCGTGTCGAGGTGCAGTTTGTGGATTTGTCATGGCTGTGTCCTGGATGGGTGAAATTTTTTGGAGATTCATTGGCGTGCAGGCAGGCTCAGGCTGCAGCTCGCACGGTCGATAGCTCGGGCGCTGCCTCGCCTTTCGCATCAAAGGCCAGGCACTTCGCAATGCCTTCGCTGTAGGGCGTCTTGCGGATGGGGCCGATGAGTTTTTGCAAGGCGCTGTCATCCATCAGCACGGGGTTGGTCAACAGATAGTGCATTTCCACCAGCTCCCGCATGAAGGGCTTGAACAGGCCGATCAGGCGAACCATGGTCTTGTTCGCCACCCGTATCTTCAGCGGGCAACCGGTTTGCCGCTCCATCTCCTGCACCAGGGCCTGCTGACTGGTGACACCCGCGCCGGCGAAATTCCAGATGTGCCCATAAGCACCCGCTGCTTGAACCAGCGAAACGACCACCGGGCCGACGTCGGGCACGAACACAAACTCATGAGGCTGATCGATGGGGCCCACCATGTCGGCCACACCGCCGTGGTTAGCGGCGTGAATGGCCGAGTGCAGGAAGCTGGCCTCCACGCCAGGGCCGTAGAAGTCGGGCAATCGCAAAACGGTTGCATTAATACGACCCGCCGCGTGCGCTGCCATCAGCAGGTCTTCTTGCTGCTTGCGCATTTTTCCCTTGAAGGTGTGCGGCAAGCGGGGATGGTCTTCACGGACCGGGTTGCTTTGCGGCTTGCCGTAGGGGTAGACGGTGCCTATCAACAGCATTTTTTTGACACCTGCGGCAATGGCGCCCTCAAGTGTTTTCTCCATCAGCTTGGGATGCAGCTCGAACTGCCAATAGTTGACGCCGACCAGGTAGATCAAGCTGTCCACGCCGGTGGCGGCTTGCTGCACCGAGGCCGGGTCGTCCGGGTTCCAGGTCACGATTTCGGCCAGCGGATCTGATCCGAAAGCGGCTTTGAGCGCACTGGCGGATCGGCCCACGACGCGGTAGGGCTTGCCCTGCGCGCTGCAGGCCGCTGCGATGCTTTTGCCGATGGCGCCTGCTGCGCCAAATATTGCGATCTTGTTCATGGTGGATGCCTTGTGAGTTGATGAAGGTTGAAGTGAATTGGCCTAGCGTGAAAGCAAGGTGCGCTGGTACAGACGAGCGGCCGCCAGCAGCAGCAAGGGCCCGTTGGCCAGGTGCGCTGCCTTGAGCCAGCCCAGGTCGGGCGATTTGGATGCGGCTGCCAGCGCCACCTGAAGGATGTAGAGCAATGCCACGGTCCATGCAGCGCTGCGCAGACCCGCTATGGCGGGATAGCGCTTGCTGCGTCCCCATACATAGCCGATGGGCATCAGCACGGCAAAGCCCGCTGCCTTGTGCAGGCCCCAGGTCTGCAGGCCTGCAAACAAGGACAGGCCGGCCCACAGGAATTGAAAACAATCAGGCACAGCGTCAGCAATGCCATCCACCGGACAGGTGCTGGAGAAAGTTGCAGTTGCTTGAGGGGGTGGGTGAATGACATGCTCAGTTCCTTGGTTGATGGATGAATCATGCTTTCCCGTGGATAATCTGTCTAACTGATAGTTTGTATAGTTAATTATTTGTTTTATGAATTTAAGAGCCATAGACCTGAACCTGTTGGTGGTGCTTGACGCCTTGCTCGATGAGGCGCACGTCTCCCGGGCTGCGCAGCGGATCTCGCTTTCTCAACCTGCCACCAGCAGCGCACTGGAGCGTTGCCGCCATCTGTTCAAGGATCCGTTGCTGGTGCGCTCGGCCGGTCTGATGAAGCTCACGCCCAAGGCGCAGGCTTTGCGCGCACCTGTCAAGCAGGCCTTGCAGGGCGTGGTGTCGGTCTTTGAAGCGCCTGCGTTCGACCTCAAGGCACTGAGCCAGAACGTGAGGGTGGGGCTGGCCGATGCATTGCTGGTCGGGCTTTTAGTGCCGCTGCACAAGAAGCTGCAGAAAACGGCGCCCAACCTGAGCATTTCGTACTTGCCCTGGCACAGCGCCAGTGACGAGTTGCGACGCCTGGAGCAAGGAGAGCTGGACCTTGCGGTTTCAGTGATACCTGCAGTGGGTGGAAATTTTCGAAGGATCGAACTGCTGCATGAGCACTATGTCGTCGCGATGCGAAAGCGTCATCCGGCGGCTGCGGCGTTTTCACTCGACGCCTGGCTGGCCTACCCCCACGTGGTGGTTTCCAGCAGAGGGGACACGCGAGGGGCGCTGGACGAGGCGTTGCTGCCTTCGGGACGAGCACGGCGGGTAAGTGTTGTGGTGCCCAGTTTTTTGGCCGTCATGCCTTTGCTGGAGAGCACCGACTACATTGCGCTGCTGCCAAGCCGCTGCATCTTGCCCGCCCATCGCAGCAAACTGGCAGTGTTTGAGCCCCCGCTCAAAGTGGAGGGTTTCAGCCTGCACCTGGCCTGGCACCAGCGCAGGGATGCAGACCCTGCGGTCCAGCACGTTGCCCAGCTATTACGGCAGGTCATCAGCGCGCTGTGAGCAATTTCAATTCCAATTTTCAAGATCAGCAAGACCCAGCCACGCGCACCACAACCTCCTCATGGTGGTCGATGGCGGGTCAAGTCCATCGCCGAATGGGATTGGAGGGCAAGGGGAAGGGATCAACAGTGCTGTTGAGGGCTGGCATTGGAATATTTAGGTCGAACAGGCTTGTCGCTCAGGTGCAGTCTGCGCAGTAAGCTATGAATTCAGTAGCAGTTCCGCTGGCCGGGGCGGCACGACAAGCCGGCCAGGGCAATGCCGCTTCAACGGCTTTTACTGCCTGATATCGGCCACCGCTTCGTCGCCAAAGCCGGGTCGCGCCAGATAGGCCAGCACCCGGCGCGCCGCCTCGCCGGGCGAGGTCAGCTGACCGGCGGTTTTCAGACGCGCAAAGCTGCCCTGGTCGGGAAAGTCGGCCGTGTCCGCGCTACGCAGCTGAAGCTGCATGTCGGTGTCGATCACGCCCGGCGCCAGCGAGCAGACCTTGGCGCCGTTCGGTTTTTGCGCTTCTTACAGCGCCAGGCAGCGGGTGAAATGGTCCATGCCGGCCTTGGCCGCGCAGTAGGCGGCCTGCGACGCCATCGGCCTGCGGCCCAGGCCGGACGAGATGCTCAGCACCCGGCGCCGGGCGGGCCAGCCTTCGGTGGCGCGCAGGAACGCGGCGGTCAGCAGCATCGGCGCTTCCAGCCCGACGCGCAGGGCGCCGGCAATGTCCGATGCATCGGACTGGCTGAGCGGGCCGATGCGGGCGATGACGCCGGCATTGTTGATGAGCGTCGCGCTGGCCCAGGCCGTGCCGACCTGCTTGCCCAGCCAGCTTTCCAGCCGGGGTGTCAGTGCGGCGGTGTCAGCCAGGTCGTGGCGCCACTGGAGCAGGGCAGCGCCGGCCTGCAATGACAGCGCTGGCTGTTCGGTGCGCGAGATGCACAGCACGGTGTGGCCCTCGGCGAGCAGCTGGCGCGCCATGGCCAGCCCCATGCCGCGCGATGCGCCGGTCAGTACGAAAAGGTGGTGTGTCATGCGGCAAATGGTAGCGTCAAGCCTGCCGGTTTGCAGGCTTTTCAGAAATCGGGCTGGCTCTTGAAAAACACCGATTCGCCGGTCGCCGGATGCACGAAGCGCAGCGCGCAGGCATGCAGCAGCAGGCGCGGCGCCCTGGCCTGCACGGTCGGCGGCGCATACAGCGCATCGCCCAGGATCGGGTGGCCCAGCGCCTGCAGATGCACCCGCAGTTGGTGCGAGCGGCCGGTGACCGGCGCCAGCTCGACGCGGGTGCTGTGATCGGCTTCATTGAACGCCACGGCGCGCCAGCGGGTCTGGCTCGGCTTGCCCAGCGCCGCGTCGATGATGCGCAGCGGCCGGCGCGGCCAGTCCACGGCAATCGGCAGGTCGATCAGGTGCCAGCCTTCAGGCCAGGGCTTTGGTGCGGGTGAAGGTGAAAGGGCCGGCAAGGCTGATGAGTGCGCAGGCTCCGGCGCCAGTCGGCCATCGACCACGGCCAGGTAGCGCTTGTCGACTTCTCGCTGCTCGAACAGCCGGCTCAGCGCGCGCTGCATGG
>JAQGNK010000522.1 GCA_028291905.1 Polaromonas sp. | reverse complement strand
GCCACGCTGGAAAACCACACCGTCGATTTCCGCGAATCGCCCGCCTTCGCCGAATGGCGCGCCATCGTCGGGCCGTTTTTTGCCGCGCCGCCGACGGTCGAGCATTTCAACCTGCTCTGCAAATCAGCCTGAGCCGCCGCCGTGACGACCTTCACTTCCACGGCTCCGTTCAAGAAGCTGTCCGCATGGGTTGGCAGCGCCGCAAGCGCTACGTTTTTAATAGCTGCCTGCGCATTACCTCTCAGCGCTACAGCCCAGAAAAGCTTGAATAGCCCAGAAACCAGCGCCGCCTGGCCTACCCGGCCGGTCCGCATCCTGGTGGGCTTTCCGGGCGGCTCCACGCCCGACATGTCGGCCCGCACACTGGCCGAGCCGCTGTCGCGGGCGCTGGGCCAGCCGGTCATCGTTGAAAACCGGGTCGGCGCCTCCGGCAACATCGCCGCCGACCTGGTGGCCAAGGCGGTGGACGACCACACGCTGGGCGTCGTCATCAACGGCAACCTGACCTCGGCCAAGCTGCTCTACCCCCAGCTGCCCTACGACCCGGCGAAGGACTTCGCACCGATCTCGCTGCTGACCACCGCGCCCCTGATGCTGGTGGCGCCCGCCAGCCTGCCCGGCGGCGCCGAGTTTTTTGCCGCGGCGCGGCGCGGCGCCACCCAGTGGAACTACGGCACCGTCGGCAATGGCTCGGTGGCGCATCTGGGCATGGAGCTGATCAAGAGCCGCACGCCCGGCGTGACGCCGCTGCAGGTTCCCTATCCGGGCAATCCGCAAGTGGTGACGGCCATGCTCGGCGGCCAGGTCCAGATGGCCTTGATTCCGCCCGGCATCGCGCTGCCGCATATCCGCTCGGGCAAGCTGCAGGCGATTGGCTTGGCGGGCGGACGCAGCCTGCTGGCGCCCGACGTGCCGCCGTTGGCTGATGTGGGGGTGAAGGATGTCAACCTGGAAGTCTGGACCGCGCTGATCGGCCCGGCCAGCCTGTCCAAGGCCGCCCAGGCCCGGCTGGCCGAAGCCGTGCCGCGCATCATGCGCGAGGCCGACACCCGGCAAAAGCTGTTCGCCCAGGGCTGGCAGGCGGTCGGCACCTCGCCCGAAGGCCTGCGCAGCCGGATAAAAGACGAAACGGCGCTGCTGGGCAGCATCATCAAGCTGCGCGGCATCAAGATCGAGTAACCGGGCAAATACCCGCGCTTGCCGGGCTGCGAATGCGTTCGCGCCTGCGGCCGGCGGGCGGCGTGGCACACTGCCTGACGGTTTTGACCGCGGCTGGCTGCCATGCCTGGGCAGTCCCGGCGGTCCGAGAACTCAACCATTGCCTGGCCTTCAGAGCGCCAGGCCTCAACACAAGGAATGCCTGCCATGAGTTTTGTCGTCACACCCCCCGCCACGGTCAGCGTGCCCGTCCTCGGCACCACGGACCGCTTTCCGGTCCACCGCATCTACTGCGTGGGCCGCAACTATGAAGAGCATGCCAAGGAAATGGGTTTCACCGGCCGCGAGCCGCCGTTCTTCTTCCTGAAGCCGGCCGATGCGGTGGTGGTGGTCGATGCCGGCACCACCGGCGCCATCCCCTACCCGAGCCTGACAAAGAACCTGCACCATGAGATCGAGCTGGTGGTGGCGATTGGCACCGGCGGCAGGAACATTGCGGCCGGTGACGCCGAAAAGCACATCTTCGGCTATGCCGTGGGCCTGGACATGACGCGCCGCGACCTGCAGAACGAGATGAAAAAGCAGGGCCGCCCCTGGTCCATCGGCAAGGCTTTCGACCATTCTGCGCCCATCGGCCCGATCACACCCAAGGCGCAGGCCGGCGATGTGAACAACGCCGAGATCTACCTGCAGGTCGGCAACCAGGACCGCCAGCGCAGCAACGTGTCCAAGCTGATCTGGAGCATCGCCGAAACCATCGAGCACCTGTCGGCCGCCTGGGAGCTACAGCCCGGCGACCTGATCTACACCGGCACGCCCGAAGGCGTGGCCGCCGTGGTGGCGGGCGACACCATGGTCGGCGGCGTGAGCGGCCTGGAGCCACTGACCGTCACGGTAGAGTAAAAGGCTGGCAGGCTGGCAGCCAGTGCGCGCAAAGCGCTGGCTTGCGGAACTGCCGCGCCACCCCAGCTTTCAAGCAATAAATGGTGCCAGCGCATGTCCTGCCTGTGCTGACAGCTATTTATTCAATAGCGTTCAGGCGTCACGGCCACAATACGCCACTGAAGGCAAACCTTAAAATAGCTACACTGATTTGATGCACCGCCCCCCTCTGAAACACTGCCGCGTCTGCGGCACCGCCGTGGTTTACCGGCTGCCCGACGACGGCGACACCAAGGAACGGGCGGTCTGCCCGGCCTGCGGCACCGTTCATTATGAAAACCCGCTCAATGTCGTCGGCACCGTGCCGGTCTGGGGCGAAGACGGCGCGCAGGTGCTGCTGTGCAAGCGCAACATCGAGCCGCGCTGGGGCAAGTGGACGCTGCCGGCCGGCTTCATGGAGATGGGCGAAACCATCGCCCAGGGCGCGGCCCGCGAGACCGACGAGGAAGCCGGTGCCCAGTTTGAAATGCTGGGGCTTTTCAGCGTTATGAATGTGGTGCGTGTCGGCCAGGTCCATATGTACTACCGTGCCAGGCTGCTCAGCACCGAGTTCAACCCCGGCCATGAAACCATCGAGGCCAGGTTGTTCACCGAAGCTGAAATTCCGTGGGACGAGATCGCCTTCAAGACGGTCAAGGAAACGCTGACGCATTATTTCGACGACCGCCGCAAGGGCAGCTTCGGCATTCATGTGCAGGATGTTGACTGAGCCGCAGCCCGCGCCGGCCTGCGGGGCGGCGCATTTGGCTTCTTACAGCCGCGCTTAGAATTTCAGCCGCGCAAGCCACCCGCCAATGGCGCCTTCAGGGCAACGCTGACTGCCTGAGCCTTTACCGCTTTCCCTGCTTTCACCTGACACCAACACTTCCGGAAATCCATGTTCAAATCCGCATCCTTTTTCCGCATCGCCTCCGACTTTGTCCTGCCACCGCTCGAAGCGCTCGAAGAGGCGCTGCAGTCGGCCCAGTTCACGCCCTGCGGCGCCACCCAGCCCGAATCCGTCGGCTGGGTTCCCCCACGCGGCAACAAAAGCACCGTGCTGGCCGAACTCGTCGGCGGCCAGGTCATCCTGCGGCTGTGCTTCGAGCGCCGGCCGCTGCCCGCCTCCGCTGTTAAGGACGAGGTCGATGCGCGGGTCGAAAAATACAAGCAGGAAACCGGCCGCGAGCGCGTCAGCTCCAAGATCAAGAAGGAATTCAAGGAAGAAGCCATCCAGAGCCTGCTGCCGCGCGCTTTCACCAAGCGCTCCTCGACCACGCTGTGGATCGATGCCGAGAACAAGTTCTTGGTGGTCGATTCGGGCAGCCTGGCCGGCGCCGACAAGGTGGTCAGCCAGCTGATCGAGGCGCTGAGCGAAATCCCCGGCGCCCGCCCCGGCCTGATGGCCAAGCCGGTGCAGACCCAGATGGCCGCCGGCGCCGCCATGGCGCACTGGCTGCAAAGCCGCGAGGCCCCTAGCGGCTTCACCGTGGACCGCGACTGCGAGCTGAAGATGCCCGACGACCAGAAATCGACCGTGCGCTACTCGCGCCACACGCTGGAGATCGACGAGGTGGCCGAGCACATCGCCTCGGGCAAGCTGCCGACGCAGCTGGCGATGACCTGGAACGAGCGCGTGTCCTTCACCCTGAGCGACATGGCGCAGGTCAAGAAGATCAAGCTGCTCGACGTGGTGCTCGACGGCAAGGACAAAGCCGGCAAGGACGACGACGGCTTCGACGCCGACGCCGCCATCGTGACCGGCGAGCTGTCGGCGCTGATTCCCGATCTGCTCGAAGCGCTGGGCGGCGAGCTGGCGCTGGACGGCAGCGCGCCTGCGCCGGCTGGGCAGGCACCGACGCGTGCGCTGGCGGCGGCGTGACGCCAGCCGTGCCGGCGCACAAGCCCGGCACGGCTCAGCCTTCTTGGCTTTTTCCAAAGACTGAACTGTTTCTCATCCAAAGGAGCGCTTGCAGCACAGCTGTTGCATGAATCAGACCTGTCTGATTGACAGCGGCCTGGCTGTCAGGCGAACATTGTTCACCTGCGTAAGCCAAAGCTTTTTCGAGCAAGTTTTGTTACAGCAATCCTTTGGCAGCCAGTCAATTGGAGAATTGACATGAGATTTCATTTGTTTGAGCCGCGCCCCGAGGCTCACATCCGCAAATCGCTTGAATACCTGGCAGAGGCCAACCTGGCCTGGGTCGAGCACCAGGCCGCGGCCGAGCACCATGCCGCGCTGGCCCGGATGTATGCCGAGCGCATCGCCCGGATCGAGCTGGAAATAAAGGACATTCATCATCCACGCTCGATGCCACCACGCCAGCCGCCCGAGGAAGCCCGCGAGGACCGGGACAGCCGGGATGAAGGCGAACGCGGCCGGCCAGAATCGGTGGTGGTGTACCCGTCGCGGGTGACGCGCTAGGAAAATATCCAGCTGGCTTGCAGCGCCAGCGGTCTTTTTGCTACTCAATTCATAGCTGTTTGCGCACTGCCTGCCTGTGCCAGAAGCCGATTTAACGTGATTAGCGACTGGTCTCAAACGTTTATCCCCGGCTGTCATTTCCGCAAAGGCGGGAATGGCAGTTTTTAGTGTTTGAGGCTCAGGCAAGTCCAGGCACTCCAGACAGCGAGAATTTCCTGTTCTCAATTTGTTGACAATTTGTTGACAAAAAACTGACCAGCTATTTTCTTGTTGCTACGATTTATTCTTTCAAATTAAATTTGATAGCAACAAGCATATAAGGAAAAAGGGCTAGAAGGCTTTTCTCTTAAAAATTTGATGATTCAACGGGTCTGGCATGACCGTTGCAATACACAGTGGCAGGCGACCCGCCTGCCACCAATTTGAGAGGATCCCCATGAGCACCCTAGCCGATGTATTCGATGCGACCCTGATTTCCCCTGCCGAGCTGATGGCGCTGCAGTCCGCCGAGCCGGTGGTCGTCATCGACACCCGCGATGCCGAAACCTACGCGCTGGGCCATGTCGAAGGCGCAGTCAACCTGCGGGAAACCTTCAGCTACCTGGCTACCTCCACGCCCGAGGGCCTGCGGGAACTCAAGGCGACATTTGCCGCGCACCTGGGCGCCATCGGCCTGTCGGGCAAGGAAACCGCCGTGTTCTACGAGGACGCGATGAACAGCGGCTACGGCCAGTCCTGCCGGGGCTACTACCTGCTGACCTGGCTGGGCTACCCGCGCGTCAAGGTACTCAACGGCGGCTTTTCGGCCTGGAAGGCCGCCGGCCTGCCGGTTTCCACCGCCGCCGTGACGGCGGTGCCCGCGGTTTTTCCGGGCGATCTGGTGCAGGCCGATGTGATGCTGACCAAGGACGACGTGGCCGCCGCGCTGGGCACCAGCACCGTGCTGCTCGATGTGCGCGATGTGGACGAATGGATCGGCGAAAGCTCGTCGCCCTACGGCAGGGACTTCGCCCCGCGCAAGGGCCGGCTGCCCGGCGCCAGGTGGATCGAGTGGTACCGCTTCATGAAGCCCTCGGCGCAAGGCTCGGTCTTCAAGTCGCCCGATGAGGTGCGTGCCGAATGCACCAGTGCCGGTATCACGCCGGGCGACACGGTGTACCTCTACTGCTTCAAGGGGGCGCGCGCCGCCAATTCCTTCCTGGCGCTCAAGCAGGCCGGTTTCAGCGATGTGCGCATGTACTTCGGCTCCTGGAACGAATGGTCGCGCGACGACAGCCTGCCGGTGGAAAGCGGCCTGCCGGGCAGCGCCCAAGCCATGCTGGCCGCCGCGCAGTAAACCCGCCCTTGCCCGACATCGGTCCTGCGCCACGCTGAGCTGCCCAACCACCGCAGCAGGCGGGCGCCTTACCTTATTTATTGACCACTTCCAGCCCAAGGAAACCCCATGTCCACCACTGAACTGATTGAACCTGCGGCCCCCGTCACCACCGTCAAGGCCTACCTGCGCCCCATCGACCGCGACGGCCTGATGGCCTTCGCCGAAAAAGGCCGCAACAACCCGGCCTCGCGCGGCACCAACAAAGTTCACACCGTGATGCAGGGCCAGTACCGCTCGCTGAGCCAGGTCGGCAACTATGCGCCGGTGGTGGTCGATGAGCCGCTGCACCTGTTCGGCGAGGACACCGCGCCGGCGCCCGGAGAGATCGCGCTGTCGGGGCTGGGCGGTTGCCTGGCTGTCGGCATCACCGCCGTGGCGACCTGGAAGCAGGTCAAATTGACAAAGCTCGAAGTCTTCCTCGAAGGCGACATCGGCAACCCGGCCGCCTGGGGCGCCGATGGCGCGCTGCAGAAGACGCCGACCGAAATGGGTTTCCAGGCGATCCGGGTGAAGGTGCTGGTCGAAGGCGATGCACCGCGCGAAGTGCTCGACGAGATCGTCCAGCATGCCAATTTCTATTCGCCGGTGGCCAACACCATGCGCAACCCGGTTCCCTTCACGATTGCGCTGGCCGACTGACAGGCTATGCCCGGATGAAAAGCGCCGCGCCATGACCCTGAGTTCCCTGCCCACCCCACTTCGAGACCACCCTATGAACGCCACCGACCTGCCCCGTGAACTCATCCACCCGCCCCTGCTGAGCGCCGGCGAGTTGCTGGCCGCCGTGCGCACGGTGGCCCAGGGTCCGCTGGCGCGGCAAGCCGAGGCGATTGACCGGGGCCACTACCCGAAAAGCCTGCTGCGCGAACTCGCCGGCTTGGGCGCCATGAGCGCGCACCTGGACACGGCCACCGGGCCGGGCGACTACGGCGCAGCGATTCGCGCCATGGCCGAAGTGTCCCGCGTCTGCGGTGCCACCGGCTTCATGATGTGGTGCCAGGCGGTGTGCGGCCTGTACCTGCAGCAGTCGGGAAACCCGGCGCTGACGAGCGAGGTGCTGCAGCGCCACATCAATGGATCGGCGCTGGGCGGCACCGCGCTGTCCAACCCGATGAAGACCTACGCACAGATTGAAAGCCTGCTGCTCAAGGCGACGCCAGTGGCAGGCGGCTACCGGGTCAGCGGCACCCTGCCCTGGGTCAGCAACCTGGGGCCCGACCAGTACTGCGGCGCGGTAGCGGCGGTGGACGGCGGCGAGCAGCCCTCCAGCCATGAGGTGATGTTCCTGCTGCGCTGCGACGCGCCCGGCGTGGAAATGCGCGAATGCCCGAGCTTTTCGGGCATGGAGGGCACCGGCACCTACGGGTTGCGGCTGAAGGACTGCTTCATCGGCACGGACGATATCATCGCCTGCCCCACCAAGCCCTTCATCGTCGGCATCCGCGCCGCCTTCGTGATGCTGCAGTGCGGCATGGCAGTCGGCGTAACGCAGGGCGCCATCGACACCATGTGGGCGGTCGAGGCGCAGCTGGGCCATGTGAACCAGTTCCTCGAAGACCGGCCCGACGCGCTGCAGGCCGAGCTTGACGGGCTGAACCAGCGCGTCATGAAGCTGGCCGAAACACCGTTTGACAGCAGCACTGAATTCTTCATCGATGTGCTCGATGCCCGCGCCCACGGCGCCGAACTGTGCCTGCGCGCCGCCCAGTCGGCCCTGATGCACCAGGGCGCGCGCGGCTACCTGCTCAGTTCCGAAGTGCAGCGCCGGGTGCGCGAATCGCATTTCGTTGCCATCGTCACGCCGGCCATCAAGCACCTGCGCAAGGAAATTGCGCGCCTGAGCACCGAGGAGATGCCCGCATGAGCCGCTTTGATCCTACGGGGAATCTGACGCAGGCCGCCACTGCTGTGCAGGCGCTGTTGCCGGACTGGCAGCAGTTTATTTGCAACGCCTGCGGCCTGATCTACCGGGAAGCCGACGGCGACCTGGACAGCGGCCTGGCGCCCGGCACTCGGTTTGCCGACATCCCGGACGACTGGGCCTGCCCGCTGTGCGGCGTGACCAAGGGCGACTTCTCGCCCTACACGCCGCCCAGTCTGGACACCCTGCGCGTCCAGGCAACCGGCGGCTTGCCGGTGTCGGCTGCTGCTGCGCGCCAGGCGCCGGGCGTGGTGATTGTGGGCGCGGGCCGGGCCGGCTGGCAGCTGGCGGAAAGCCTGCGCGCCCTGGACGCGAGCCTGCCCATCACCCTCGTCACCGCCTGCGCCGGCGATGTGTACGACAAGCCGCTGCTGTCGATTGCCATGGCGCGCCAGATCGAACTGCCCAGACTGGTCAGGGAAACCGGCCTGGATGCCGCCCGGCGGCTCGATGTGCGGCTGCTGGCGCACACCCACGCCATCCGCATCTGTACCGACAGCCGGCAGCTTCGCACCACGCGCGGCAGCCTGCGCTATGACCGGCTGGTGCTGGCCCATGGCGCGCAGGCCGCGCTGCCGCCCGCGCTGCCGGCGGCGCTGTGCTGGCGCATCAACCACCTGGGGGCCTACCTGCGGCTGCGGGCGGCGCTGGGAACCACGCCGAAGGATGTGCTCATCGTCGGCGCCGGCCTGATCGGCAGCGAGCTGGCCAACGACCTGGCGCTGGGCGGGCACCGCATCACGCTGCTCGATGTGCAGACCGAGCCGCTGGCGCGCTGGCCCTCGGCCCAGGCCGGCGCACAGGTGCTGGAGGCTTGGAAAGACCTGTCGATCCGGTTCATCGGCAATGTGAAAGTGGCAAAAGTCGAGCGCGAGAAAGGCCAATACCGCGTCACCACAGAATGCGGCCAGCGCTTTGCCGCCGACCAGGTGATTGCCGCCGCCGGCCTGCAGACACCGGGCCGGCTGGCGCTCAGCGCCGGGCTGGCATGGCAGCACGGCATCGCGGTCGATGGGGCGACGCTGCGCACCAGCGATGAGCGGATTCATGCCATGGGCGACTGCATCACCATCGACGGCCAGGCCAGCCGCTACATCGAGCCCATCGCCCGCCAGGCTCGGACCATCGCGGCCCAGCTCACCGGCAGCCGGCCCGTGCCCTACGAGGCCCGGCCCGCCGTGGTGCGCGTCAAGACGACCTCCAGGCCGCTGACGCTGCACTGACCCGCCCAAACCAGCCAGTTTCAGTTTCCTGTTTTTTAAACCTTCAACCACGGCAGCCACCATGAATCCAGACGACAACCTCTATCGCCCGTATTCGCCGGTCTCCAGGCTGGGCGGCTGCGTGTGCGGCCAGCATGCCAGCAACGCAGCCCACGATGCAGCCACGCTGTCCGCCATGGCGGCGCGCGGCCAGGACAGCGAGATGCTGTCGCGCGACTTCATCGAGACAGCGGCGGTGCGCGCGCTGTTTCCGGTCGAAGCCACGCGCCGCGCCTTCATGCAGGCAGTGGGCCAGCGCAGCGCCATGGCCGCCATTGCCAGCGTGCTGCCGCTGGCCAGCCTGCAGGCGATGGCGCAGGAAAAGGGAAAGGGCAATCTCGAAAAGACGGACCTCAAGATCGGCTTCATCCCCATCACTTGCGCCACGCCGCTGATCATGGCGCACCCGCTGGGTTTTTATAAGCAGCAGGGCCTGAATGTGGAGCTGAACAAGACGGCCAGGTGGGCGCTGGTGCGCGACAAGATGATCAACAAGGAATACGACGCCTCGCATTTTCTGTCGCCGATGCCGCTGGCCATCTCGATGGGCCTGGGCTCGAACCCGGTGCCGATGAATGTGGCGACCATCCAGAACATCAATGGCCAGGCAATCACGCTGGCGCTCAAGCACAAGAACAACCGCGACCCGAAGAACTGGAAGGGCTTCAAGTTCGCCATTCCCTTCGAGTTCAGCATGCACAATTTCCTGCTGCGCTACTACCTGGCCGAGGCCGGCCTGAACCCCGACACCGATGTCCAGCTGCGGGTGGTGCCGCCGGCCGAGATGGTGGCCAATTTGCGCGCCGGCAACATCGACGGCTTTCTCGGCCCCGACCCGTTCAACCAGCGGGCGGTGTACGAGGAAGTCGGCTTCATCCACCTGCTGACCAAGGAGCTGTGGAACGGCCACCCCTGCTGCGCCTTTGGCACCAGCACCGAATTCATCCAGAAGAATCCGAACACCTTCGCCGCGCTGTTCCGCTCGGTCATGACCGCCGCCGCCATGGCGCGCGACCCGAAGAACCGCGAGATGATCGCCAAGGTGATTGCCCCGGCACAGTACCTCAACCAGCCCGAGGTCGTCATCAACCAGGTGCTGACCGGCAAGTTCGCCGACGGCCTGGGAAATATTCGCAACGTGGGCGACCGGGTGGACTTCGACCCGATGCCGTGGCAGAGCATGGCGGTGTGGATGCTGACCGAGATTAAGCGCTGGGGCTACATCTAGGTCGAGGTCAACTACAAGGAGTTGTCCGAGAAGGTATTTCTCATCGCCGATTCGAGAAAGCACATGAAGG
>JAQGNK010000512.1 GCA_028291905.1 Polaromonas sp. | reverse complement strand
GACGCGCCACAACGCCAGCCCTTTGCCTGCGGCGCCCGCAGCAGGCATGCCAGCAGGCGGTTCTTCCCCGCGTACCGCTTGGCTGCTGTTCGGCCCGCCCGCCTTCATGGTGGCGACGCGCTGGCTGCTGCAGCTGGCCGAGGACCGCCAGCACGCCGCGCCGGCCCTGCCGCTGGCGCCGGTGTCCACCACGGCCGGCACGCTGGAGCTGCTCTGGCCTGTGGCCGTGGCGCTGGCGCTGCTGATCGCCGCAGGATGGGTGGTTAGGCGGCTGGGCTGGCGCCGCGTCATGCCGGCTGTCGGCGCCATTTGGCTGCTGCTCTGGCTGGCCGGCAGCGGCGCGCTGGTGCAGCGGCATCTGAACCGGCAGGGCTTGTTCCTGCAGGAGCCGGCCGCAACGGAAACGGCGCCGCATGCACGGAACCAGAACCAGACCCAGCTTGCCGCCCGCGTGCTCGCCAGCCAGTTCAAGGCGCCCAGCCTGCGCGGCACCGGCGGCACCGAACTGGTGCTGCAGGTCGCCGGCCAGGACATTCCGCACCGCCTGCTGATAGAGGCGGCACGGGCCGCAGCGCTCAAGCCCGGTGATACGCTTGCGCTGCAGGTCGCGCCCGGCCGGTTCAGCGGCCTGTTCGTGACCGGCTGGCGGGCCGCGCCTTCTGCCGTGCCTCACGCACAGCCAATTTCCTGATCGGCACACCATGAAACTCGTCATCCTCGACCGCGACGGCACCATCAACAGCGACAGCGACGAATTCGTCAAGACGCCCGACGAGTGGCTGCCGCTGCCCGGCGCGCTCGAAGCGATTGCGCGGCTCAACCACGCCGGCTGGCATGTGGTCATCGCCTCCAACCAGTCGGGCCTGGGGCGCGGGCTGTTCGATGTGGTGGCGCTGAACGCCATGCATGCCAAGATGATGAAGCTGCTGGCCCTGCAGGGCGGGCGCATCGACGCGGTGTTCTACTGCCCGCACACTGCCGAGGAAAACTGCCACTGCCGCAAGCCGCAGCCCGGCCTGTTCGAGCAGATCGGCGCCCGCTTCGGCATCCTTTTGAAAGGTGTTCCAACGGTGGGCGATTCGGTGCGCGACGTGGTGGCCGGCGCGGCCGCCGGCTGCGAGCCGCACCTGGTGCTGACAGGCAAGTCTGAAAAATACCGCGGAATCGCGCCCCCGGAAGGTCTGCCGGCCGGCACGCTGGTGCATCAGGATTTGCCGGCATTTGCCGATTTCCTGCTGGCGCGCAGCACGCCAGCTGATTCCGGCAACCGATGATGCTATGAAAATAATAGCTTTCTGCGCATGCGCTGCATGCGCCAGAGGCCTAAAACATGCTTGGTTCATCGACTGAAGCCTGTTTCAGCGCAATGCAGCCATGCCAGCAAGCCAGTTATTCAACCCAACCGCCGGAACCTCTCCCATGCCCCTGATTCGCTCCATCCTGCACATGCTGTGGATGATCCTGACCGTGATTCCATGGGCGCTGTTCGTAGTCATCGCCTCAATGTTCGTGCGCAGCACCACCATGTACTGGATGTGCGCCCGCTGGCTCAAGCTGGCGGTCGACAGCGGCAGCGTCATCCTGGGCATCAGGAACCGCATCACCGGCATGGAAAACCTGCCCACCGGTGAGAAAAGCGCTGCCGTGCTGCTGGTCAAGCACCAGTCCACCTGGGAAACGCTGACCATGCCGGCCATCATGCCGCACCCGCTGGCCTATGTGTTCAAGAAGGAACTGCTCTACATCCCGTTCTTCGGCTGGGCCATGGCGCGCATGGACATGATCCATATCGACCGCAGCCAGCGCGCCCAGGCGTTCAACAAGGTGGTGGCGCAAGGCAAGCGCCTGATGGCCGAGGGCACCTGGGTCATCATGTTTCCCGAAGGCACGCGCATCAACCGGGGGCAAAAAGGCGTGTACAAATCAGGCGGGACACGGCTGGCCATCGAAACCGGCGCGCCGGTGATTCCGATAGCCGTCACCTCGGCCAAGTGCTGGCCGCGCAAGGCCTTCATCAAAAGGCCTGGTATTGTCGATATTTCAATCGGCAAGCCGATTCCCAGCGCCGGCCGCAAGCCCGATGAGCTGATGCGCGAGGTCGAGGCCTGGATCGAGGCCGAGATGCACCGGCTCGACCCCGAAGCCTATGCCGGCCAGGACGCTGGCCGCGCAGCTGCGGCCCGCCGCTGAAGCGGTTGATGGATTTATAGTTAGCGGGTCATCAACGGCACCACTCCCACCATGGCGCGCAGGCCTCTTCAGTTCATGCTTGATTTCCTCGGGCCTGACCCCGTGGCTTCAGCCATGCCGCCTCCAGGCACTGCGCCGTCTCCTCAATTCCAGGAGAAAAGGCCTGTGGCGCATGTAAGTAAAGCGCAGCCAGCTATTGAATTGGTAGCAAATCCTGATCTTTCAAGCAGCGACACCGGCAACGCTGCCTTCCGCCATCCCCAAGCCACGCGCGAACTCGTGCTCGAAGGCCGGCTGGTGGCCTATCAGCTCAAACGCAGGAAACGCCGCACCATCGGCTTTTCCGTCGGCGCCGAAGGGCTTGCCGTGAGCGCACCCAAGTGGATGCCGCTGTATGAGGTTGACCATGCCGTGCAGCGCAAGTCGGCCTGGATCCTGGGCAAGCTGCAGGAAACGCGCGAGCGGCACCGACGACTTGAACTGGCGCGTGTTGATTGGACCGACGGCGCCATTTTTCCTTTTCTGGGCGAGCCGGTCAGGGTGGTGCTCGGGGCAGGGCCGGCGCCTGCCGCGCTCGATGCGGGCAGTAATGAATCAATCAGGGCATTGCGCATCGGCCTGCCAGCCGACGCCGCGCCGGAGCAGGTAAGGCATGCGGTTCATGCCTGGCTGATGCAGCGCGCCATCCAGCTTTTCACCCAGCGGCTCGATTTTTTCGCGCCGCAACTGCAGGTGCAATGGCGCAAGCTCAGCCTGTCGAGCGCCGCAACCCGTTGGGGCAGCGCCAGCACCAGCGGCGCCATTCGACTGAACTGGCGGCTGCTGCATTTCAGGCCAGCCGTGATTGACTATGTGGTGGTTCATGAACTCAGCCATCTTCGGTTCATGGATCATGGCCCCCGCTTCTGGGCCACCGTGCATGGTGTGATGCCAGACCATGCCGCGCTGCGTCGCCAGCTCAAGGAAGAGGTCGTGCCGCGTTGGTGACATGTAAATGTAAGTAAATAATTACTTTGAAGAAATCATAAATCCCGCAACCAATTATAAAAATTGTAAAAGGGTAAAACTTACCTACAATTTAGTGATTACTTTGGAAATAGACGCATGTCGGATAAGCTGATTCTTGTCGTTGAAGACAACCCGGACCATCTGGAACTTACAGTCCTGACCCTTGAAGAGCTGGGGGTGCGCGCGGAAATTGCCGTGGCCCGCGATGGCGCCGCCGCGCTCGACTACCTCTTCGGGCAAGGCCGGCATGCAGGACGCGACACCCGAAAACAGCCGTCTTTCATTCTCCTCGACATGAAGCTGCCCAAGCTTTCCGGACTGGACGTGCTGCGCAGCGTGCGCGGCAACCCCTTGACGGTGCTGGTGCCGGTCATCATGCTGACATCTTCGAGCGAACACTCCGACATGGTCTCCTGCTACCAGAGCGGGGCCAACAGCTTTGTGCGCAAACCTGTTGATTTCGTGGACTTCACCGAGAAGCTCAACCGCCTGCAGGCCTATTGGCTGGATGTGAATGAGTCCCTGGCGGCCATGTGACTTTGCGTGTCACGCTGGCCCTGCCTGCGTACCGGCCTGACACGGCATTTTCCCAAGCATGCGCGTCATGAAGCTGCAGCTCACTCTGAGCCAGCGGCTGGTCGTGCTGATGGGCACGGCGCTGATTCCGCTGTTGGGACTGTCCATCATCAATGCGCAGCTCAATGCAGACGCTGCCGTCAGCCGGGCCACCAAAAACCTTGAGTTTTCGTCGGCGCTGGTAGCTGCCAGCCAGGCACGGGTGATCGATTCAGCGCATCAGCTGCTGGCCTCATTCAGCAATTCTCAGATGCTGATCAACGGTGACGCGGCCGAGTGTCAGCGCTACCTGGCAACCTTGAAGGAGCAACTGGGTACTTATACCAACCTGGGCATCGTCAAGCTGGACGGTTATGTGCGCTGCCATGCCCTGGGCGGCCAGCCGTCTAATGTGTTTGTCGGCGACCGCAGCTATGTGCAGGCCGCCCTGGCGAAGCGGCAATTCGTCATGGGGGGTTACACGCTGGCCAGACTCAGCGGCAAGCCAATCATCAGTTTCACGCTTCCCTTGATGGATGCGGGCGGTCGGCTGGTGGCGCTCGCCTTTGCCTCGATGAATCTGGATGAACTGGGCACGGCCATCAGTGTGGCTTCGCTGTCCAAAGGCAGCCAGATTGCCATCATGGACAGGGCGGGCGTTGTGCTCACCACCAATCCGCGCAATCCTGCATTGGTTGGCAAGCCAATAGCCAGCCCGCTGCTTCAAAATGCCGCCCGGGACATGCGCACCGGGGCGGGCGATGGCACTGATGCCGCAGGCGCACAGCGGATAGTTGCCTTCTTGCCGACGCATGTCAGCCCTGATGCTGCTTTTTTCGTGGCTGTCAGTGTTGACAAGGATGAAGTGCTGGCACCGGTCCGCAAGCAGTTCCGTCTTGAATTGCTGGTGCTGGCGCTGATGGCGCTGTTGGGTGGATGCTTCTCCTGGGTCATCGGAGGGCGCACCATTGTCAGGCCCACCGCTGCAATTCTTGACGCCACCCGCCAGCTCCAGCAGGGCCGGCTGGATGTGCGGATACCGGCTCACTCAGTCAGGAGCAGTAGGGAACTGGCGCAGATTGCCACCAGCTTCAACCTCATGGCCGAGTCCTTGCAGGCGCAGCAGGGCGTCCTGGCAGCCGAGCTGATGCACAGCCAGGCAGCCCAAGGCAAGCTGCTCGATGTGCAGCGGCTGGCGCGTATCGGCTACTGGCAGATAGAACCCGAGACTCAGCTGATCACCTTGTCCGACGAGATTTACGAGATGTTCCAGGTGGACCGGGCTGATTTTGACGGCAGCTATGAAGACTTCTTCAAATGGATTCATCCGTCTGACCGGGAGACATTCAAGGCGGCCCGCAATGCGGCCATCCAGACTGGCGCATCGTTCGAAATCGAGTTTCGCCTCGTCACGCCACCTGGGGACGTGCGCTGGGTTCATCAGTTCGCACGGGTTCATTACGGCGCTGACGGCAAGCCGGTAGTGGGCCGCACCGGGGTTATTCAGGATATTACCGAGCGCAAGAACGCCGAGCTGGCTGTCATACGCAGCACTGATCTGCTCAACCGCACTGGCGCCCTGGCCAAAGTCGGCGGATGGGAGTTGTTTGTGGACACCATGACACGTTACTGGTCAGAGGAAGCCTACCGGATTCATGACCTCGATCCTTTGGCTGGCATGAACTTCGGGAATCCACTGGATTTCTATACGGTCGAGGCACAGCCTGTCATTCATGCGGCAGTCCGGGTGGCTATCGAGAGCGCGACGCCCTGGGACCTGGAGCTGCCGCTGGTCACCGCCACCGGCCGGCACATCTGGGTTCGCACGCAAGGCCGTGCCTTGCTTGAGGACGGCAAGGTCGTGCGGCTTGTGGGGGTGCTGCAGGACGTTACCGTGCAGCATGAGGCGCAAGCGAATTTGCGCCTGCTGGAGGACTGCTTTGGTCACATCAACGACATGGTGATGATCATGGATGCCCGAGCAATTGGTCCGTCCGGACCGCGCATTATTTTTGTCAACAAATCGCTTGTCCGCCACACAGGCTATAGCTTTGAAGAACTGGTGGGAAGTTTCCCGCTGATTCTGCACGGCCCCAGAACCGATGGTCCCGAGCTGGAGCGGATCCGTGCGGCTTTCAAAAAGGACAAGCCCGTTCAGGGCCAATTGATTCACTACACCAAGAGCGGCCAGGAATTGTGGGTTGACAGCGATATATCCCCCATCCTTGATGCCAGTGGCAAAGTCAGCCATTGGGTGGCAGTGGAACGGGATGTGACCCAGCGTAGGCTGGCCGAGCAAGCGCTGATCGACAGCGAGCAGCGCTATGCCGCACTGTTTGAAACGGCCCCGGTTCCCATGTGGGTGTATGACATCGCCAGCACCCGCTTTCTGGCCGTCAACCATGCCGCTGTTGAGGCTTACGGTTTTTCCGCCGCCGAGTTCCTGTCCATGACGCTCTTCGATGTACGGCCGGAGGCCGAACATGACTACCTGCGCCAGTTCCTGGCCAATCCCGAGCGAAAGCAGGGCACTTGGCATGACCGCCGCAAGGACGGCTCGCTTTTTGCCGTTGAAACAGTCTCGCAGCCCATTCAATATGACGGCCATGAGGCCCGGTTCGTGGTCGTGCTGGACAAGACAACTCAGGAAAAAGCTGAAAAGGATGTGCAGGATTATCTTTTCACCCTGCAGCGCGCGGCAGACGCCGCCCAGGCCATTACCTGGCATCAGACACTGGAAGGCACGATGCAGGAAATCGTCGAGCAGGCACGCGGTGTCATTGGCGCCCACCAGGGGGTCGTCAGCCTCAGCGGCGAAGCCAGCCATGTGCAGGCCATCCATGCTTTGTCGCTGTCTGAAAAATATGCGTCCTTCCGGCAGTTTGCCGAGCCATCCAATGGACTTGGCATTTACGCCATGGTCTGCGAGAACAACCGGTTGATCCGCCTGACGCAGGCTGAGCTTGAAGCGCATCCGCGCTGGAAAGGTTTTGGTGCCCATGCTGACAGGCATCCGCCAATGCGCGGCTGGCTGGGTGTGCCGCTGATTGGAAGAAATGGCAAGAATATCGGCCTGCTCCAGCTGTCTGACAAATACGAAGGCGAATTTACCAAGCAGGATGAATATGTGGCCCTTGAGCTGGCTCACCTCGCTTCCACGGCCATAGAGAATTCGCGGCTGCTGGAAGAGATCAGCCAGCTCAACGCCGGGCTTGAGCAAAAGGTCATCGAGCGCACGGTGGCGCTGGCCCGGCAAGAGGCGCTGTTCAGGGCGCTGGCCGAGCAGGCGCCGCAAACGGTATGGACTGCCAACCAGGACGGCGGTGCGACGTATTTCAACCGTGCCTGGTTCGACCTGATGGGCGGAGAATTCAAGGACTGGAGCGGGTACCAATGGTTTTCGGCGATTCATCCAGAAGACCTGGCTGACCTCAAGGCCAATTGGAAAATTTCAAGGGAAAGCCAGTCAGCCTATGCCGGTATCCGGCGGCTGCGGGCCAGGGATGGCAGTTTTCACACCATGGCGTACCGGGCTTCACCGGTGTTCGATAACCAGGGCCAGGTCGCCTTCTGGGTCGGGATTGATGCGGACATCACCGAAATCAAGAATATCGAAGCGGCTCTGCGCCTGTCCAACCAGGAACTCGAAGCCTTTTCTTATTCGGTTTCCCATGACCTGCGCTCGCCGCTCAATACGGTGGACGGCTTCAGCCGCCTGCTAGCCAAGCAGTTGGCGCCGCAGCTGTCGGGCGATAGTGGCGAAAAGGTCAAACATTACCTGACGCGCATTCAGGCCGGGGTGGCCCAGATGGGCCAGCTGATCGAGGATTTACTGTCCTTGTCCCAAGTGACCCGGGCGCAGCTGCGCACCGAGACGGTCGATATCACGCTGATGGCGCACCACCTCATGGACGAGTGGCATGCCCGTCAGCCCGAGCGCCAGGTCAAGATAGAGATTGAAGTCGGCCTGCAAGCCCAGGCCGACGGCCGGCTCATCAGGGTGGTTATGGAAAACCTGCTGTCAAACGCCTGGAAATTCACCTCCCAGGTGCCACAGGCCACGATCTGCGTGGGGCAAAAAACCGATGCCGCCGGGCTTCCCGTGTTCTTTATCAAAGACAACGGTGCTGGTTTCGACATGGCTTATTCCGACAAGCTCTTCACGCCTTTTCAGCGCCTGCATGAAGCCTCGGAATTTTCAGGCACCGGCATCGGCCTTGCCACCGTCAGCCGGGTCATCAAGCGGCACGGCGGCCGCATCTGGGCTGAATCAGCCCCCGGCTGCGGCGCTGCCTTCTTTTTTACCCTGCCCCAGGGCGAGGCCTATCGGGCGAGTTGAGTTGTTGCGAATTTGAGCGTTTGCCAAGCGAATTTCTTTGTTATGCGATTTAAGGCTTCGAATTGATTAAAATTACATTTGTGACAAATTTAAACTTTTCAAAGCCCCTTAATGTCGCGTGAACCCAAAACCTTTGAAGCTGCCATTACCGCAACCGATTTTTCAAGCGAGGATTACTGCGGGACCAGCTATGCGGCCAAGATGCTGGGCTTGTCAGTCGCCACGGTCCAGGCACTGGTTGAAAAGGGCGAAATCGATGCCTGGAAAACCCTGGGCGGCCATCGGCGGATCGCCCTGCAGTCGCTCAATGCCTACCTGGCCAAGCACAGCCCGCAGCTGTCTCGCGCCGACATTCACCCCAAGCATCGCCTGCGCGTGCTGGTGGTAGAGGACGACGAGGCGGCGCGCGACCTGTACCGCTGCCAGTTCGATGAGTGGGATTTGCCAGTGGACTGCACCTGGATGTCATCGGCGCTCGACGCCCTGATGGATATCGCGAGCATGCGGCCAGACCTCTTGATTGCCGATCTGTCAATGCCAGGGGTCGATGGCATCGAGATGCTGCGCACCATCAAGCGCAACCAGCAACTCGCCGACATGCAGATCATTGTGATCAGCGGTATGCATGTTGACGCCATTGCCGCCCGCGGCGGCTTGCCACCCCAGGCGCGGCTGGTTCAAAAACCGGTCAATTTCGATTGGCTGGAGGGTTACATCACCGCACTTGTCATGGCAAACGCAAAATGGCGTTAGTTGCCTGTTTCAGACTCTAAAGCCATACTGGCAGACTGCACATCATGACTGGACCCAAGGACACGCTGCAGTCAAGCCTGCCAACCATTCCACCAAGCGCCGACTCGCAGGCACCAGGCTCCTTGTTGCCGTCAACGCAGCAAGGATGGGGCGAGCTTGACTTCACCCTCGACGGCATTGTGCTTCTTGACCACAGCGGACTCATCCGCAACGCCAACGCGCGGGCGCTTGAGTTCCTGCACAGCTCGCTATCGGCCGTGTCGGGTTACGACCTGTGGGACGTGGTGCCGCAGGAGATCTCGGAAAAATATCAGGAGGCCACCGAGCAGGCGCTGAGTGTTGCGGAACGCTACACCTTCGTGTCCCATCAGAGCTTTGAGAACAGCTGGATCGAATACACCTTCAGGCGGCGTGCGGAAGGTTACGTGGTCAATCTGCGGGAAGCCGGCGCCGCGCAAAAGCTGCAACGGCTGCTGGAAGACAGCAAACGCTATAACCAGCTGATTTTTGAAGCCAACCCGAATCCCATGTGGGTTTTTGATGTGAATTCGTTGCGCATCTTTGCCGCCAACCAGGCTGCGGTCAAGTTCTATGGCATTGCCCGCAAGCTTTTCATGACGCTGGGTATGGAGGCCCTGTTTCCCGAAGGCGAAGGCGCCGAACTGCTGCGCTCCCTGCGCCTTGGCAGTGACGGCAAGGATGGCAAGGATGCACGGGAGCCGAAGGAAAATCATTCGGAAATGCTGCTGTGCAGGCAGAAAAAGCTCGATGGCAAGGAAGTGCTGGTCGAGCTGGCATGGAGCCAGGTAAAGTGGGACGGGCACCAGTCGGTTCTGGTCACCCTGGCTGACATCAGCAACCGGCATCTTGCCGACAGTGCCCTGAAAAAGTCCAATGCCGAGCTGCAGCAGGCCCTGGTGGTCCAGCAGGAGGAGTTGAAAAACGCCAGGCATGACCTGCTGACCTTTACCCAGGCCGTGTCCAGCGACCTGCAGGATTCATTGCATGTGGCCCATGGTTTTGCCGCCCGGCTGGCGGAAAAGTATTCGCAGGTGCTCGATGACCCTGGGCGCCACTATGTCAGGCGGATCCAGGCCAGCATCAGCCAGCTGGCCAGGCTGGTGGATGGCCTGCGCACGCTGGCCCAGCTGCCGCTGCGCTCCGGGCTTCATGAAACAGTCGATATGGCGCCGATCTGCCTGTCATTGATTGCCGATCTGCGCAGGCGCAATCCCGAGCGGGATGTGACCATCGAAATGAGCAGCAGCCTGATGCTGGTGGGCAACAAAGGCCTGCTGACCACGGCCATGGCCTGCCTGCTGGACAACGCCTGGAAATTCACCTCCAAAAAGACGGAAGCCTGGATCAAGGTTGGGCTGCTGCCCGGCAAGCTGCCGGGTGAAATCGTCCTGCTGGTGGCCGACAACGGAGCAGGCTTTGATCCGGTGTACAGCGGCAACCTGTTCACCGCATTTCAGCGCCTGCATTCTTCGGCTGACTTTCCCGGCAACGGACTGGGGCTGGCCATCATCAAGCGGGTGGCCCAGCTGCATGGCGGCACGGTCTGGGCTGAAAGCACGGATCAGGCAGGCGCCAGCTTTTTCATGGCGATTCCTCAGGGCGGCAGCGCCAGCATTTTTTGACCGATTGTTTCCGATCGATTGCGGCAGGGCCGCACGGACGCGTTCGGCGGCTTGCCTGGCGCCAAGCCGCTGGCCTTTTTCCATTCGCGTTATATTTGACGTTTACGTCAACGTAAGGCGCCATTTCCCTTGACGGCGGCTTCATTCGCGCTGTCGCCGGAGTT
Source organism: Polaromonas sp. (assembly GCA_028291905.1). Taxonomy (GTDB): domain Bacteria; phylum Pseudomonadota; class Gammaproteobacteria; order Burkholderiales; family Burkholderiaceae_C; genus Polaromonas. The sequence continues at coordinate 2,148 of JAQGNK010000512.1, read as the reverse complement.
TGCTCTTTTTTCCCAACATGGCCACCACCTACACCATCAGCGACCTCGCCAGAGAGTTTGACCTGACCACCCGCGCCATGCGCTTCTACGAAGACATGGGCCTGCTGCAGCCCGAGCGCGAAGGGCCGGGCGGGCGTAGCCGGGTGTATTCGGCGCGCGACCGCACGCGCCTCAAGCTCACGCTGCGCGCCAAGCGCCTGGGGCTGTCGCTGACCGAGGCGAAGGAGATCATCGACTCCTATGACAGCCCGCGCGACACGGCGCCGCAGTTGAGGAAATTCCTCGCGGTGCTGGCCGATCACCGCAAGAAGCTCGAAGCGCAGCTGCTCGATCTGCAGGCCAACCTGGACGAATTGAAAGTGCATGAAAAAGAGGCCCGGCAGTTGCTGCTCAAGGCGGAAAATTCAAAATAAGCCATAATTGACGTTTACGTAAACGTCAAGCAAAGCAGCCGGCTACGGCATGCTTTCAAACCATTTTCAGGGCTTTCTCATGGATGCAATTGATGCGCCTTCGGCGCTCTACCTGCGTATCGAAGCGAGTTTCCTGCGCCAGGGGCTGATGCGGCATTTGGGCGCGCGGCTGGTGCGGGTCGAGCCTGGGCTGTGCGAGCTGGCACTGCCGTATTCGGAGCGCATCACCCAGCAGCAGGGCGGCTTTCATGGCGGCGCAATGGGCGCGCTGGCTGACATTGCTGGCGGCTATGCGGCGCTGACCCAGGTGGCGCCTGACGCTGAAGTCACCACCGTCGAGTACAAGATCAATTTTCTGGCCGGTTTCAAGGACGGCGAACTGCGTGCCGTGGGCCGCGTCGTGCGGGCCGGCAAGCGCCTCATCGTGACCACGGCCGAAGTCCTGCATGTGGACGCCAGCGGCAGGCAAAGCGCCTGCGCCGTGATGCAGCAAACCATCATGCCCGTGCCCAAAAACTATTAATCCCTGCCTCGCCGCCACTGCCGCGCCAACGGGCGTGCGGCGCTGCAGGCTTCCCCGAATCCAACCGACCCCCTAGCGAAAGACACGACCATGAACAACATGCCAGGACTCAACTTTCAACTTGGCGAGGATATCGACGCGCTGCGCGACACGGTGCGCGACTTCGCGCAGGCCGAAATCGCACCGCGCGCCGCCGAGCTGGACCGCAATGACCAGTTTCCGATGGACCTGTGGCAAAAGATGGGCGCCCTGGGCGTGCTCGGCATCACCGTGGGCGAGGAATACGGCGGTGCCGGCATGGGCTACCTGGCGCACATGATCGCCATGGAGGAAATCAGCCGCGCCAGCGCCTCGGTCGGCCTGTCCTACGGCGCGCACAGCAACCTGTGCGTCAACCAGATCAAGCGCAACGGCACCGAGGCGCAGCGCCAGAAGTACCTGCCGAAACTGATCAGCGGCGAGCATGTCGGCGCGCTGGCCATGAGCGAGCCGGGCGCCGGCAGCGACGTGATCTCGATGAAGCTCAAGGCCGAGGACAAGGGCGGCTACTACGTCCTCAATGGCAGCAAGATGTGGATCACCAACGGCCCCGACGCCGACACGCTGGTGGTGTATGCCAAGACCGAGCCCGAACTGGGTGCGCGCGGCGTCACGGCCTTCCTGATCGAAAAAGGCATGCCCGGCTTTTCCGTCGCGCAAAAGCTCGACAAGCTCGGCATGCGCGGCAGCCACACCGGCGAGCTGGTGTTCAGCAATGTCGAGGTGCCGGCGCAAAACATCCTGGGCGGCCTGAACAGCGGCGCCAAGGTGCTGATGAGCGGCCTGGACTACGAGCGGGCCGTGCTGACCGGCGGGCCGCTGGGCATCATGCAGTCGGTCATGGACAACGTGCTGCCCTACATCCACGACCGCAAGCAGTTCGGCCAGAGCATCGGCGAATTCCAGCTGATCCAGGGCAAGGTGGCCGACATGTACACCGTGCTGCAGGCCGGGCGCTCGTTTGCCTACACCGTGGCCAAGAACCTAGACATGCTGGGCCTTGAGCATGTGCGGCAGGTGCGCAAGGACTGTGCCTCGGTCATCTTGTGGTGCGCCGAGAAAGCCACCTGGATGGCGGGCGAGGGGGTGCAGATTTACGGCGGCAACGGCTACATCAACGACTACCCGCTGGGCCGGCTCTGGCGCGATGCCAAGCTCTATGAAATCGGCGCC
>JAQGNK010000505.1 GCA_028291905.1 Polaromonas sp. | reverse complement strand
CCATGCCCAGGCGCCTGAGCAAACGCACCGAATCGCCAAAACCCGGCGTGTCCCACAGCTGCAGGCTGTCGCCGGCCGGGCTGGTGAGCAAGGGATGCGATTCAGACACCAGCGTGACATGGGCCGCGTCGCGCACCTCGCCGACATCCAGGCCCAGCAGGGTCCGGGCCAGCGTGGTCTTGCCGTTGTTGGTGTGCGAGATCAGCGCGAACTGGATCTGGACCGGGTCTGCATCCATGCCATTCAAGTCGTTCATGCCGGCACCGCCGACAGCTTCAGTCCGGCGCCGGCGTCCAGCGGGTGCGCCGCCGGGTCGAGCAGGTTGACGACGGTGGCCGGCGCCTTGTGAAAACTGCAGAACTGCTGCCACAGCGCAATGCGCTCGGCCAGCCGCGCCGTGCTGCCGGCTTGAGCGCCGGCGCGCTCAAGGTAGCCTGACTCGTCGATCAGCACGGCAATGCCGCGCGTCGATTCACGCACCAGGTGGTCCAGGAAGGCGCCATGGTTTTCCTGCTCGGGCGTGGCCGACAGGTTGAACAGCGCCGCCGTCAGGGTGGCGCCGGCATCGTTCAGGTTGATGTCCCGCAGCGCGTCCCCGGGCTCGTCGCCATAGGCCACCGGCGGGCGCAGCATCAGCCGTGCCTGCTCGCCGAGCAAGTCCGTGGCCAGCCGGCTCAGCCCTTTGTCTCTGGCCTCATCGACGGTGAAGCTGTAGGGCAGCACCCGCAGCACGCCCGGCGCGGCGCCCAGCGTCTTGAGCAGCTTGTGAAAATAGGGCTGCTCCAGGCTCAGGGGGAAGTTTTTCGCCCAGCGCAGGGCGCGAACCTGTGCCACGGCGGCCAGCAGCAGGCGCGGCAGGACGACCAACAGCCCCAGGGTGGCGCCATACAGATGCACCCAGCGCGCCCCGCCCAGCGAAGACGGCGCCGGGCCGAACCGCAGCGCCTCAATGTCGGCGATGGAAAAGCCCTGCAGATTGAAAACCAGCATGGCCGGCGTGAACAGCGCCGACAGCAGCGCATGCACCTGGCCTGCGCTCATGAAGGTACTTTCCCAGCCGGCTGAATACTGCGAAAGATAGCCCCGCGCATACAGCGACACCACCGCGCCCAGGGCAAACAGGGCCGCGCCGAGATGCACCGTGCGCGTCAGCCGGGCCCGCGCCAGCGGGGCGCCCAGCTGCGCCCACTCGGCCAGGAAGCCGCTCAAGGCCGTGGCCATGACCGGCGGCAGCTTGCGCGGCAGGCGGGTTTTTCCCATCATCCCCATCCCCAGGCCGGGCAGGCGGTCGAAGCCGGCGCCAGGCTTTTTTGCCCGGCCCCAGCGCAGCAGCGGCCAGGCCAGCAGGCCCAGATAGACCGCCAGGTTCCAGCCCAGGATCAGCAGCAGCGGCGCCGACAGCAGATCGACCCGGTGCGGGTCGCTGATGCGGTCCAGCAGCATGCCCGCCAGCAGCGCCGCCACCGGCGCCAGGCGCCAGAGCCAGTTCATGGCCTGGGGGAATTGCAGGAAGCTGGCGAACGGGGGGAAGCGCTCGCTCATCCGCTTGAGGACCTGCTCGGCCCGCTGCTGCAGGAAGGCGTCGGGCGTGATGCCGGCGCCGGCATGCGAGGCCTGCCACTGCGCCAGTTCCCTGGCGCTGCGGCTGGCACGGCGGCGGTCGTCCTCGCTCAGCAGCTCAAACGAGCGGTCGGCGGTTTCAAGCGCCCGCACCAGGACGATTTCCCTGGCCGCCTGTTCATTCATGCGAGTCCTGGTCGATACGCCGGCATGGCTGGATCAAAAAGCGGGGGAACTGGTCGCGGGTTAAGTCGGGCCGTGCTTATCCAGGCACCGGCTCGGCCAGCAGCTCGGGCAGCATGATCTGCTGGTCCACGCTGAACTGGTAGTCCTTGAAGATGTGCTCGGCGCTCAGCGTCTGGTAGGTGCCGTCGGCCAGGCGCCGCGTGGTGTCTTTGAGCCGGTAGGTCATGCTGCCGCAGGTCCAGCAGTTGTAGTTGCGCATGTGGGTGCACAGGCAGGTCTTGTCCATCACCGAGATGTTCTTGCCGTCCGGGTGAATCACGATCTGCTGGTTGTAGGCGGTGATGTAGGCGCAGTTGCCGTTGCCGTCGAGCAGGTAGCCGTAGGCTTCGCAGTTCGGCCGGATGCCCGCGCCGATGGCCGGCGTGCTTTTGAGCATGCGCATCGGGTAGCCGGTGGGCGAGATGGTGTTGACCTCGATGTCGTCCTCGCTGGCGAGGAAATATTCCTGCTTGACCTTGGCCGGCAACCCGCATTCGTTGGACACGGTGAAGCGCGTGGCGACCTGCACCGCCGCCGCGCCGTTTTCAAGAAACGCCGCCGCATCGCTGCCGGTGAAGATGCCGCCGGCGGCCACCAGCGGAATGTCGAGCTGCTCGGCCTTCAGGAAGGCGGCGATTTCGGCCACGATGGTCGCCAGGTCGTATTGTTCCCAGTCCATGCCGAAGCCCAGGTGGCCGCCGGCCAGCGGCCCTTCGACGATCACATAGTCGGGCAGCCGCTGCAGCCGCGCCGTCTTGCGCAGGAACAGCTGCAGCGCCCGCACCGACGACACAATGATGCCCAGCTTGGCGTCGCGAAAGCGCGGGTGGTCGGCCATCAGGCCGAACGAGCCCAGGTGCAGCCCGGCGCTCAGGGTAATGCCGTCAATGCCCGCGTCAAGCGCCGAATTGAGCCGCACCTGCAGCGTGTCGCGCGGCGAGTTCATCGTCAGCTTTTCCATGCAGTTGATGAAAATCATGCCGTCGCCGCGCTTGGCTTCCATCGTGGCGCCGACATGCATCTTGGTCGCCTCGGCCAGCCGGTCCAGGTCGAACTTCACCACGCTCTTGTCGGAGTTGGCGATGTTGTGCTTGTAGAACTTGGTTTTTTCCTTGACAAACGACGTGTCGAAACGCCGGTCGGAAACGTCCTGCACCATGGCGTCGGAAATATGGCCGATACCGCCGAGGCGGGACACCTCCAGCGCCAGCTCGGCGGTGGAGATATCGACGCCCATTCCGCCGATGATGATCGGAACCAGCTCCTTGCGACCGAACTTCAGGCGGAAATCATCAACTCGTTTCATCAGTGTCCTTGTTGGGGTGGGTGGCGGCAAATAGCTGCGCCCTGCCGCTTTTCTATACGTGGGCCGGCCCTGGCAGGCAGGCCCTTTTCAATACCCATCAATGTTAATGCCTTGACACGCTTCGATTTTTACCCGCGTGTAGTAAACATTCGCCAAAACAGGCTTTAGATCAAGGCGCGTGCATTTTCGTGGCATGGCATGCGTGACCGCAGGGGCTGGGCGCCGGGGCTCGCCTGCCGGTTGAATCGGGCTGCCAGGCTGGCCTGCGTGGACAGCAGCGCGATTCCGGCGTGCTTTGCATAATGGGCCGCTCAACGTCACGCTCTTCAACCGTTTTGTGCCGGCTTGCCGGTTAATTTTCAGGAGAATTCAATGCCCCAGTACACCATTGCCGTCGTGGTCGGCAGTCTTCGCAAGGATTCTTTCAACGCCAAGCTGGTCAAGGCGCTGAAAAAGCTCTTCCCGGCAGACTTCAGCTTTACCGAAGTCCGGATTGACGACCTGCCGCTGTACAGCCAGGACGACGATGGCGCGCCGTCACCGCAAGTCACACGGCTCAAGGGCGAGATCGCGGCGGCGCAGGGTGTGCTGTTCGTCACGCCTGAATACAACCGCTCGGTGCCGGGCGTGCTCAAGAACGCCATCGACCATGCCTCCCGTCCCTATGGCCAGAGCGCCTGGAACGGCAAGCCCGCCGGTGTGATCGGCGTGTCTGTCGGGCCGATTGGCACGGCCCTGGCGCAACAGCATCTGCGCAACATCCTGGCCTACCTGAACATGCCCACGCTGGGCCAGCCCGAAGCCTTCATCCACCACAAGGACGGGTTGTATGACGCGGCCGGCAACATCGGCGAGGCCAGCCTGAAGTTCCTCCAGGGCTGGGTCGACGCCTACGTGGCCTGGGTCAAGAAGCACGCGTGATGCTTGCGGCGTGAAATCACCCTGGCTTCGAGCCACGGCGTTCATGAAGACGGCTGGAATTTTGCTACTGAATTCATAGCTGGTTGCGCAGACTTGTCGTGCGCAAGCGGCCTGTTTGATGCATGAAAATCGTTTGAGGCTTGAAACGGATGTGCTCCGGACTTTCAAACGACAAAAACCCGCCGGGGCGGGTTTTTTGCTGGCCGGCTTGTCAGCGCGGCCTGGGGATCAGGCGGCCACCACGGCTGCGGGCTGGTTGGCGGCTTGCTGGGTATGCGCCAGGATTTCCACGCCGGCTGCGGCCAGCGCGGCAGCCTTGGCGGCTTCGCCCATGGCCAGGCCTTCAGCCCGCACGATGCGCACATCGGTGATGCCGAAGAAGCCGAACACAGTCTTCAGGTAGCTTTCCTGATGTTCCATGGCGTTGCCAAAGTCGCTGGTCGAGTACATGCCGCCACGGGCGGAGGCCACGATCACCGTCTTGCCGCCGGCCAGGCCGACCGGGCCGCTGGCGGTGTAGCTGAAGGTGCGGCCGACCTGGGCAATCCGGTCGATCCAGGCCTTGAGCTGCGTGGGAATCGAGAAGTTGTACAGCGGCGCACCAATCACCACGACATCAGCGGCCAGGAATTGCGACACCAGCGCTTCAGACAGGGTGTTTTCAGCTTTTTGCAATTCGGTCAGCTCGACCGCAGCAGGTGGCAGGCGAAAGCCCATCGAATCGGCGGAAAAATGCGCTGGCGCGTTCGCGGCCAGATCGAGGTAGCTGACTTCGGTGGCCGGGTGGGCGGCGCGCCAGGAGTCAACGATCTGGGCCGTCAACTGGCGCGACACCGAATTGCTGCCAAGAATGCTGGAGTCGATATGGAGAAGCTTGCTCATGATGAATTCCTTTTGAAGATTTGATT
>JAQGNK010000501.1 GCA_028291905.1 Polaromonas sp. | reverse complement strand
GAATAGCGCAAGTCCTGCTGGGTCCGCTCGACGCCTTCGCCCTTGTCGAGGGCGATCGACTCGCTGTATTCGCGGACCCTGACCATGTGATGGCGAAAGTCGGCCTCGTAGCGCTGCTGCTGGAAGTTCAGCGGGATCTGCGGTCGCCCGATGTAGTGGGTGATGACGCTGCCGACAACGCAGTAAAGCACCGCCATCCAGACCATGAAGCCCGGTATCGAGTAGCTGCTGCCATTGAGCGTGAAGGCGAAGGCGCCCGAGAGCGACCACAGGATGCCGACAAAGCTCACCAGGGTGACCACCGCGTTCAGCAGCCCCATGCTCAGCGAGATGCTGTAGGTGGTGAACAGGTTGATGTCTTCCTGGATGCGCTGGTCGGGGTTGTCCGGCGTGCTCTGAAGGCCGGCGGCGCCAGCGCTTTCAGTGCCCGTGAAGCGCGCCAGTTCGAGCTTGTAGAAGGCCTGGTCGGTCAGCCAGCGCTGCAGGTAGTGCGTGGTCATCCAGGCGCGCCAGCGCATCTCCAGCAGCTGCGTCAGGTAGAACCGGTACACCGCGATGATGATGAAGGCAAAGGCCAGGTAGGTGAAGCGGCCCAGCTGCTCCCAGAATACCGGCGCATTTTTGTCCTGCAGGGCGTCGTAGAACACCCGGTTCCAGTCGTTGATGAGCACCAGCATATAGACGGCGGCCAGGTTCAGCGCGACGATGGCGGCTAGCAGGCCGCGCGCCTTCCATTTTTCCTCTGACTGGAAATAGGGCGCCGACAGCCGCCACACCCGGCCGGTGAAATGCCTGAAGCCGGCGAACTTTTCGGCAATGCCTGAGAGCAGTTTCATGTGTGTTGTTCTCTTGAGTTCTCTTGGAAAAAATCAGCTCGGCAGGTTGGACACGCCGCTCACCACATGGCCCGAGGGCACATGCAGCGCCGCCGAGTTGACATGGCCGGTCTGGTCGTCAAAGAAAAAGTCGGGCTCGAACTCGCGCAAAAATTCGCCCTTGGCCAGGCCGCCGAGGAACATCGCCTCATCGACCTCGATGTTCCAGTCCATCAGGGTGCGGATGGCCCGCTCATGCGCCGGCGCGCTGCGGGCGGTGACCAGCGCGGTGCGGATGCACATGCGCGAGGTGCCGGCCTGCTGCAGCCGCTGCAGGGCCTCCAGCAGCGGCTTGAACGGCCCGGCCAGCAAGGGCTGCGCGGCCTTGGCGCGTTCATGCGCCTGGAAGGCGGTCAGCCCCTGCGCCTGGAACACCATCTCGGCCTCGTCCGAGAACAGCACCGCGTCACCGTCGAAGGCGATCCGCACCTCGTTCGGGTGGGCGTCGCTGGCCCGCACCGAATGCGGATAGACCTGCGCCGCTGGCACGCCGGCTTCCAGCGCGGCCCGCACGTCGCTCAGGTGGGTGGATAAAAACAGGTTGGCGTGCAGGGGCTTCAAGTAGCGCCAGGGCGGCGCGCCCCGGTTGAAGGTGCCGCGCTGGATCTTCAGGCCGTAGTGCTGGGCCGAGCGGAACACCCGCATGCCCGAGACCGGGTCGTTGCGCGACAGGATCACCACCTCCACCCGCTGGCTCGGCACCGACGGGCTGGCCGCTTCCCCGGGGCTTTCGGGCGCGTCGTTGAAGGCCAGCAGCTTCTTGACCAGCGAGAACGCCACGCCCGGCTTGGCCGGCACATCGAGCCGCTCTAACTGCAGCTTCATGTAGGCGGCATCCTTCTTGACACCGGGCGGCGTGTCGGGGCCGGTATCTTGCGCGAAGCCGGTTTCAAAGACCCGGTTCTCTTCTTCAAAATCAAACAGCGCCCGCGACGAGATCGCCACCACCAGCTGACCGTCAAGACTTGTTGCCATCGGTTTGCCTTCTCTCTTGTTGTGTGCTGCCTGCCTGCTTCCGAGTCTGCAATGCGGCTAGCCGGCATGCAGGTGGAGTAGCTGCCATTGTCCATATTTCGGCCCTTCCAGCGGCCAGTCGCTGGCATGCCTGACCTGGCGAATGCCCTGCGACAGGAGACGCGCCGCCCGGATCACGCCGGCATGGGTGACCCACAGCATGTCGCCCTGGCCGGACAGCGCATCGAAGGCAGCGGCGACGCGGGCCATGAACGCACTGACGCTTTCGCCGTCATGGCCGGCGGCGTGGCTGGCAAAGTCATCGGTCCAGGCCTGCAGCGCGTGCTGGCCAATGTCTTGCCAGGCGCTGCCCTCCCATTGGCCAAAATCCATTTCCTGCAGCCGGACATCGGTTTTATAAGCCAAATCGGGCCTTAGCGCATGCAGCGCCTGCGCAAGCTGCTCGCATCTTTGTAGCGGCGAGCTGACGACGCGGCAGTCCGCCGGAAGCAGCGCGGCCAGCCTTGCCGCACAGTCAGCGGTGGTGCCAGCGTCGGCCGGCAGGTCCAGCCGGCCGTAGCAGATACCGGCGGCGACCAGCGGCTGCACATGGCGAACGAGCCAGAGTTTCATGAAAACCCCAGCATCCGCAAGGCCGGGGCCGCTTGCGAAGCAAGTCCAGTTCCTTCAGAAGGCAGCGCAGCATGCAAAACGACAAGCGTGACAGCGAGGTGCTGCCAGCCAGGGCCGCGGAACTGGCTTTGCCAGGCCGCAGGCGCAGCGACCCCCTCGGGGGGCAGCGCATTACACGAAGTGAAAAGCGTGGGGGCCATTTATAGGCTGACCGCCAGCCCGAGATAGAACGCGATTTCGCAGACCTGCTGCGTGCAGCCCAGGCAGTCGCCGGTAAAACCCTGCAGCCGGCGCCTGAAAAACCGCACCAGCCCCAGCAGCGCCAGGCCCGCAAAGCTGCAGCCGACAATTAAATTCATGGCGTCCAGCGCAAGGCTGGCAAGCGCCAGCGCACCAAAACACCATGCAAAGGCAATCAGCAGCGCGCTGGGCGACAGCTGGTCGGCCAGTGGCTTGGACTTGGACGTGGCGGTGTCGCCCACATGCGGCAGCCACCAGATCATCAAGAGCGGCAGGCCGCGAGAGACGATGTGGCCGGTCCACAAGGCCGCGCAGACATACCAGCCGTTGAAGGGTGAGGCGTCCGCCGCCACGGGAATCCCCTCGACCGAGCCCAGGATCGCCAGCAGCGCGACCTTGCACAGCAGCGCCAGCACCAGCGCCATCGCACCGAAGGCGCCGACCCGCGAGTCCTTCATGATCTCCAGTGCCCGCGCCCGGTCGTAGCTGCCGCCCAGCCCGTCGGCCACGTCGGCCAGGCCGTCTTCATGAAAGCCGCCGGTCAGCAGGGCCGTGGCGATGGTCGAGAGCACCGCCGCCACCAGCGGGCTGAAGGTGCTGTCCGGCAGCAGGGCCTGCAGCAGCGCAAACACCGCCGCCGCCACGGCGCCCACCGGCACGCCGATTCCTGGAAAATGGGCGGCGCTGGCGCGCAGCTGCTCGGGGCTGTAGCCGACCCATTCGGCTAGGGACCCGGTGATGGGGATGCGAGTGAAGAACTGCACGGCCAGCAGGTAGTCGCGGATGAACTGGGTCATGGGTTTTTCAGGCGGCAAAGGCTTGGCGCCGGTTTTTTTCTTTCCGCCAGCGGGCTGGCGCAGGCACAGATCTTGGCAAGGCAAGCTGATCTGGCTCCTTCCCCCGTTGGGGAAGGCGGGGATGGGGGCCAGCGGTGGTCGAACGCCGGCTGGCTGGTTTTTCCGGGCTGGCCTGTCGCTTGCCAATGGCCAGGATTGATCGGATTCGGGGAGGCCCCCAGTCCCGCCTTCCCCCAGCGGGGGAAGGAGAAAAACAGGCACGAGAAGAGGTTTGCCAGTGCCAGCCCAGCGAGGAAAGGAGCCATGCGGATACAAAATCATCTTGTGAGCTGAACATTTACGGTTTGTAAGTCAAACGTGCCTGCTTGCGCAAGCAGCGCCTGCACAAGCAGCTATCAAAAAAGAAGCACGGCGCAAGCGCTGGCCTGCGCCGGCTTGCGCGCTATGTCCGGCTGACACCGGCCGACTCGAAGCTCGCCATCTCGTTGAGGACATTCGCCGCCGACTGCACCAGCGGCCACGCCAGCAGCGCGCCGGTGCCTTCGCCCAGGCGCAAGTCGAGTTCGAGCAGCGCCCTGGCCTGCAGATGCGCCAGCAGCAGCCGGTGGCCCGCTTCGGCCGAGCAGTGGCAAAACACCAGGTAGTCGCGCACGGCCGGCGCCAGGGCCAGCGCCACCAGCACCGCCGCGCCGGCAATGAAGCCATCGACCAGCACCAGCCGGCGCTCGCTGGCGGCCTGCAGCATCGCGCCGGCCATCATGGCGATTTCAAAGCCGCCCAGCGCCGCCAGCTCGGCCACCGCATCGACCGGTTGGGTAGCCGGGTGGCGGGCCAGGGCGCGCGCCAGCACCGCCTGCTTGCGCTGCAGCTGGACGTCGTCCAGCCCGGTGCCGCGCCCGGTCGCGTCGTTGATGGGCACGCCCGCCAGCCGCGCCAGCAGCAGCGCGGCGGGCGAGGTGTTGGCAATGCCCATCTCGCCGAAGGCCACCACATTGCCGGGCAGCACCCGCATGAGCTGCATGCCCGCTGCCAGCGCCGCCTGCGCTTCGCCCCGCGACATGGCCGGCGCCTGGCAGATGTTCTGCGTGCCCGGCGCGATTTTTCGCTTCAAGAGCTGGGCGTGGTCCGGCAGCTCGGCGGCCACGCCGGCATCGACCACCTGCAGCACAAACCCATGCTGGCGCGCCAGCACATTGATGGCCGCGCCGCCGGCCAGCATGTTGCCGACCATCTGCACCGTCACCGCCTGCGGATAAGCGGACACGCCTTCGCTGGCGATGCCGTGGTCGGCGGCGAACACCACCATCTGCGGCTGCCGCAGCTCGGGCGACTCAGTGCGCTGGACCAGGCCCAGCTGCAGGGCCAAGCCCTCCAGCCGGCCCAGCGCGCCCAGCGGCTTGGTCTTGTGGTCGATCTTGTGCTGCAGCCTCGCCGCCAGCGCGGCATCCAGGGTGGGCTCAATCGCGGGGAGGTGAAAGGGTGTGGTTTCGTTCATCGGTGATCTGTTTCAGGCAAGCCGGGCAGAAGCAGAAGGCCGCAGGACCGCCCGGTGATGGGGAGGAATTGGGCACCGGCATGACGTGGGGCAGCTGGACGCACCAGCAGTCGGCGTCCCCCGCCGCCATGCCGCAGCGCAGGCTGGCGCCGCAGCGCGGGCAGGTCGAATTGCTCAGGGACGGATCGGTGGCAGCCATGCGGTGTTTCAGTTTTCAGCTCTGCAGGAACAGCCGGTACACCGGGTTGTCGGTTTCTTCCACATGCGGGTAGCCCAGGGCGCCCAGGAATTCATCGAACGCGGCATGCTCCGCCTGGGGTACCTGCAGGCCGACCAAAATGCGGCCGTAGTCGGCGCCCTGGTTGCGGTAGTGGAACAGCGAGATGTTCCAGTTC
>JAQGNK010000461.1 GCA_028291905.1 Polaromonas sp. | reverse complement strand
AGCGGGGGTCTTGGTGGCGCCCGTTTCGCTCAGGAACAGCACCTCGTCGCCGGTTACGGGCTGGTTGAGCGGCGCGCCCTGCGCCTTCCAGTCGGGAATCAGCTCGGTCAAGGCTTTCGGGTCCATCACCGCACCCGAGAGGATGTGCGCGCCCGGCTCCGAGCCTTTTTCAAGCACCACGACCGACAGCTCGGTGCCTTTTTCAGCGGCCAGCTGCTTCAGGCGAATCGCGGTGGACAGGCCGGCCGGGCCCCCGCCGACCACGACCACGTCGTATTCCATCGCTTCACGGGGGCCGAACTGGGCCAGGATTTCTTGAGAATTCATCGGTGGGGCACTCGCTGATAATGTTTTCAGGATAGGTTTGGCTGTCTCCCGGCGATTTTATGTCGTGAATACAGCGACCGAACGGTCGTTCACTTTTTTGATTACCCCGAATTGAGAGGCTTCTCTAATGGCTTTGCGCATGGATATTTCAGGCCCGGCCGCACTGTCGGCAGCCGGCGCCGGCACGGCAAGCTATGGGACCGGCCGTGCCCTGGCTGCAGCCAATGAGCGCCGTGGCGCCTGACGCGCCCGCCGCGTCCGGGACGTCGGCGGGCGCCAATGGAATGCTGGCCGGCATCCTGGCCGGCCTGGGCGCCGGTGCGCTGTGGGGCTTGGTGTTCGTGTCGCCGCGCATGCTGGCGACGGGCGAGGGCGGCTATTCATCGGTCGATCTGACCGCCGGCCGCTTTGCCGTCTATGGGCTGGTGGCTGCCGTGCTGATGCTCGCCGGCCTGGGCCGCCGGCGCTGGCCCACGCTGCGCCAGGCGGGTGCGGCGCTGGCCATGAGCCTGCTCGGCTTCACCGGCTACTACCTGCTGCTGGTGCTGGCCGTGCGGGACGCCGGCACCGAACTGCCCTCGCTCATCATCGGCACGATTCCGCTGTGGCTCATGCTGCTGGGCAAGCCGCAGGGCCTGCGCTGGCGCGCCCTGCTGCCGGGTCTGGTGCTGACGCTGGCCGGGCTGCTCATCATGATGGACTCTATGCACGGTGCGCAGGGTTCGGCTGCCGGCCAGAATTTCTGGCGCGGCATTGGCTTGGTGCTGCTGTCGCTGGTGAGCTGGACGGTGTTTGCAATGCTCAACTCGGCCTGGCTCAAGCGCCACCCTGAAGTCAACGCCACCGACTGGGCCAACTGGCTGGGCGTGGCCACCGGCCTGGGCGCGCTGGTAATGTGGCTGGCCGCCGGCACCCCTGTTCAGGCGCTGGCGGCGCGAGGCGATTGGGCCCGGTTTGCCGGGCTGTGCCTGCTGGCCGGCGTCGGCTCGACCTGGCTGGCGACGATTCTCTGGAACCTGGCCAGCCAGCGGCTCAGCGCCAGCCTGTGCGGCCAGCTGATCGTGAGCGAAACCCTGTTTGCCCTGCTGTATTCTTTTGCCTGGGACGGCCAGTGGCCCACGCCGGCCCAGTTCATCGCCTGCGCCTTGTTCACCCTGGGCATCGTGGCGTCCATCCGGGCTCACCGCTGAGCCCCTTTTCTCACGAGTTGCCAACCCATGAAAATCGAGATTCCCGAGCATAAAAAACTGGTGCATGAAATGCATATCGCCATTCGCTGGGGCGACATGGATGCGATGGGCCACCTGAACAACGGAAGTTACTTCCGTTACATGGAAACCATCCGCATCGACTGGATGCATGCGATTGGCTGTAAGCCCGACCCTCAGGGCGAAGGCCCGGTCATCGTCAATGCCTTCTGCAATTTCTACAAGCAGCTCGAATACCCCGGCGATGTGCTGATCAGGATGTATGTCAGCGACCCCGGCCGCACCACTTTTGAAAGCTGGGCCACCATGGAGCGGGTGGACCAGCCCGGCGTGATCTGCGCGGCCGGCGGCGCGACCACGATCTGGGTCGATTTTCCGGCGCAAAAAGCAAAACCGCTGCCCGACTGGATGCGCCTGCTGGTGAGCGACTGAGTTCGTGGCGGCCAACACCCAAAAGCCAGGAAATCTCACCGCAGAGGCGCAGAGTACCGGGGAGGGACGCAGCGCTAAAAAATAGCTTGTTTGCCTTCTTTGTGCCTCTGCGCTGTCTGCGGCAATGAATTTTTCTGTGTTGGGGCTCGGAACTGCCTGGATTCAAGCAAAAAAGGCCTATTGCGCACTGTTTTCGTGCGCAGGCAGCTATTGAAAAAATAGCATTTCCGGCCGCTCAAGCACGGCGGCAGGGCAAGCGCCCAGGCTGCTTGCGGCACTGTCCTACTGAACAGGCATGCAATGCTTGACCTGTCGGATATTGACGAGGCATAGTCTGAAGACTTCTTTTCTTACAAGCCACGCCCAGCCATGTTCTTTCTTGGTATTGGAACCTCCACGCCGCCTGCCCGCTATACCAAGGCCGAATGCCTGGAGGCCTTTCAGCAGTCGGACTGGTATGGCCGGCTTGACGCGCGCTCGCACCTGGTGGCGCGCACCGTGCTTGGACGCGACAACGGCATCGAGGCGCGCCGCCTGGCGGTCGATTCGCTGGCCGAGGTGTTCCGCATCGACCCGGACACCCTGGCTTCACGCTTTCTCAAGCATGCGCCGGCCCTTGCTGCGCAGGCCGGCGGGCAGGCGCTGGCCCAGGCTGGAACCACCGCCCAGGCCATCGATGCGGTGGTCGTCAGCACCTGCACCGGCTACCTGTGTCCGGGCCTGTCTGGCTATCTGGCCGAACTTCTGGGCCTGCGGGCCGACATCCAGGCGTTTGACCTGGTCGGCCAGGGCTGCGCTGCGGCGCTGCCGAACCTGCAGCTGGCCCATTCGCTGCTGGCCTCCGGCGCCTGCGACCAGGTGCTGTCGGTCTGCGTCGAGGTCAGCAGCGCCGCGATGTACCTGGACAACGACCCCGGTGTGCTCATCAGCGCCTGCCTGTTCGGCGACGGCGCCGGCGCGGCCGTGCTGTCGCGCAGGCCTGGCGCCACCGGCCGGCGCATTGAGTGGAAGGACAGCGCCTCGCTGCTGGCGCCGGCGCAGCGCGATGCGCTGAAGTTCGAGCAGCGCGCCGGCATGCTGCGCAACATCCTGACCCGCGAGGTGCCGGCGCTGGCGGCCGACCATGCGCAACAAGTGCTCGCCACGGTGCTGGGGCGGGCCGGCCTGGCTGGCCGCGACATCAGCGCCTGGATCATGCATGCCGGGGGGCGCGACGTGCTGCTGGCGCTTGAGCGCCGGCTGGAACTGGCGCCGGGCGACCTGCGCCACAGCGCCGCCATGCTGCGCGAGTACGGCAACCTGTCGAGCGCCTTTGTCTATTTCGTGCTGCAGGCCGCGCTGGCCGACGAGGCG
>JAQGNK010000460.1 GCA_028291905.1 Polaromonas sp. | reverse complement strand
CCATGCCGAGGCCTATCCGGCCGGCGAACTCAAGCACGGCCCGCTGGCGCTCGTCACCAGCGCCATGCCCATCGTCACCGTGGCGCCCAACGACGCGCTGCTGGAAAAGCTCAAACGCAACATGCAGGAAGTCCGCGCCCGGGGCGGCGTGCTCTACGTGCTGGCCGATGCCGACAGCCATATCGACAGCAGCGAAGGCGTTCACGTCATCCGCATGCCCGAGCACTACGGGCCTTTAAGCCCGCTGCTGCATGTGGTGCCGCTGCAGCTGCTGGCCTACCACACCGCGCTGGCGCGGGGCACCGACGTGGACAAGCCGCGCAACCTGGCCAAGAGCGTTACGGTGGAGTAAAGCCGCTGCCGTGGCGCCAGGCCTTTGCTGGGTGAATTGCCAAGCTGAAAGAACTGATCGAGCGTCGAGCAGCGGCGGCAATTGATCTGGCGCCAGGCCCGCTCCAGGGCGCTGTACGCGAGGCTTGGCCGACCATGCCGGCGTGAACCAAGGCCCTGCCCGCATCATGCCGGTAGGGCCTTGCAACTGATGCGCTGACTGTATTGATTTCAGCGCCTTTCTTACCTGCGCCGTGCCGCATGATAACCATGCCAGTATCAATATCGGTTATGACGCATGGACTGATCTGAATACTTTCAGGCGGGACACGAAAAATATAACTCCCAAAGTAATTATGAAAAGCGTTTGGCCTGGGCAAGTCGTATTTAATGCCTGACTGATGCAGTCAGGTAATTAATACCCGGTCTCATGAGCGTTGATTTGAGTAGTTTTTCCACGCAATGCTGCAACAGCTGGCATTGCGTTGCACGTTATACCGCTTCATCGAAGCCTTCAAACGACTGATTTCCCTGGGCTGAAATCCTCAAATGCCGCTGTTAATGGCCTAAATCCTTCTGCTATCTGAAAAATACACGCTAAATAGCGTGTATTTGTACACCAGAGAAAGTTGCACCTGTTTCAAGCATGGATTTTCATGCACTGGCACCGCAGCCGCTTCTCGAAAAATCAAATGTAAAAAACCAAAAGCTCATGCATAAGGAGTTGTGCAGCCCATTGTCCCGGTTGGGAGCGGATTGATTCTGCCTTGTAAATTTAAAAATAGTTAGTCGGGGAAAGCGTCTGAATTTGAATGAATAACGCGACAAAATTGCTTTTAATGAAAGGAAGTAACTGCTGAGGTAAGTGAGTGTTTTGTAAGGACAGGTTATAAACCATAAATAATTTGCAAGTTCATTCATTATCAAGATTAAATAAGCTCATCCATTTGGCCTGTCTTAAACCTCGTGTTACTTAATACCGATTGACCCTGTCAGTCACGGCCTACAAAATCGCGCTGCTTTTCATTTACTGGGTTTTGCCAGTCGCCAATGAATTGCAGCCTGGGGGTTTATTGATTTATTTTTTGGCCCCTTCATGGTTTTTTTGCCAGGTGCCGGTTTGGCACGCCATTCCAGTTTTATCGCCTGGTTTAAATATAGCTCGCCAGTTATAAATTTAATCTGAAAGAAAAAATGACTTTTTCCATCTTTAAATCCAAAGCCACTTGCATCAACAAAGCTTTAACCGGTGCGGCCATTTGCTGCGGCCTGAGCCAGGCTGCCAGCGCGGTTGAAATTGCTCCCTACTTTCATTCCTGGGGCGGCTCCATGGTGGAAGCCAAGCAAAGCAGGGGCATGAACAGTGCCATGCTGGCCTTTGCAGTGACCAGGGGGAGCTGCGCGATGGACGCTGGACTTCAGGACAAGCTGCCTGATGCGCGCAACTATGTTGCCGCCGGCGGCCGGCTCTATGTTTCGTTTGGAGGAGATGCCGGCATGTATGCCGAGATTGCCTGCAAGGACGACAACCAGCTGTTCAACATGATGGAACGAGTGATCATTGATTCGGGAAGCCGGCGGTTCGATTTCGATATTGAAGGCCCGCAGCTTTTGAACACCGAAGGCACGGCCCGCAGGGCCCGTGTGCTGGCCCGGCTGCAGGACAGATATCCTGACCTGTATATTTCTTTTTCATTGCCAGCCTGGCTGCGCGGCTTCAATGCCGACTCCATGAACCTGCTCAGAACGACAATCAATGCCGGGGTCCGGATTGACAGGGTCAACGCGATGGTCATGAGCTTCGGCGTTGCAAATCTCCGCACCATGGTCGTGCCCTCGACCGTGGCGCAGGCCTCGATTGTGGCGTTCCGTGCCTCGGCCAGTCAGGTCGGAACGCTGTTCCCGAACAAGACCCAGGCGCAGCTGCACGCCATGATGGGGATGACGCCGATGATCGGCAGGAATGATGACGGTTCGGTCTTCACGCTGGCCGACGCGCAGACAGTGGCCAACTTCGCCAAGCTCAATGGGGTGGGAATGATCTCCTACTGGGCATTCCAGAGGGATACCGCTGCTTCCAGCGGCGTGGGGCAGTCTGCCTACCAATTCCACAATATCTTCAAAACCGCCGATGGCTTTAGCGCCTCCCCGCCCGTCTCTGGCCCGGCGCCCGCTCCTGCAGCTGGCTCGTGCAGCGCTGCCAGCTGGGTTCAAGGCAGGCAATATGCCGTGGGCAGCAAGGTGTCCTACTCAAACAGCATCTATATCGCCAGGTTCGCCAACCCCGGCTACAACCCGACCGTCAGCACCTATTTCTGGTCGCGTTATTTCTGCTAAGCCTTGCCAGGGCGGGCTGAGGGCTGTGATGCGCCATGGAAGGCTTGCAGCCCGGCCATGCAAAACCCTCAAGGTGCATGCATGGCCGGGCCAAGGGCGGCGCAAAGTCTTGTTCAACTTCTAGAGTGTTGTTAGAAATTGAATAAGCCGGGCATGCGCCCAATGGAGCGGCGAAAAGCCGGAACTTGTGTTTGAATGAAGCTCTTCGCTGCTCAACCACAAGGAGTGCTCCATGGAATCCATGCCAGTCGTTCCCCAGAAGCCCGCCTTCACGCTGCCCATCGCGAAGGTGCGAACCGTGTACCAGACCGCCGATGTCGAGCGCCGTCTGGGCAAGCTGCAAAACAGCGAATCCCGCGAACATGACAGCCTGCGCGCTACCTACGAGCGCATGCTCGAACGCGGCCCCGAGCGCTTCCAGATGAAGCCCAGCGGCATTCCAGAAATGGCGCCCCTCTATGACGCGCTGCCCAACTTCAGCGACGTGCTCGACGACGTACGCCGCCATGTGGCCCTGAGCCACGACAGCGCCGACGGCCTGGAGGTCACGCCGATGCTGCTGCTGGGCCAGCCGGGCATCGGCAAAACGCATTTCGCCCGGCAGATGGCCGAGCTGATCGGCACCGGCATGAATCTGGTGGCCATGGGCTCGCTGACGGCGGGCTGGCTGTTGTCGGGCTCGGCGTCGCAGTGGAAGGGTGCCAAGCCGGGCAAGGTGTTCGAGTCGCTGGTCGATGGCCGTTATGCCAATCCGGTCATCGTCATCGACGAGATCGACAAGGCCGCCAGCGACGCCCAGTACGACCCGCTCGGCTCGCTCTACAGCCTGCTGGAGCACGACACCGCGTCATGCTTCGTCGATGAGTTCGCCGAAGTGCCGATTGACGCCAGCCAGGTGCTGTGGATCACCACCGCCAACGACGCGCGCGGCATTCCCAACCCGATCCTGAACCGCATGAATGTGTTCGAGATCCAGCCGCTCACGCCCAGCCAGGCGCGGCACATCGCCCTGCGCCTCTACCAGTCAATCAGGTCCGGCCACGACTGGGGCTCGCGCTTTGATGAAGCGCCGAGTGACGATGTGCTCGACAAGCTGGCCACGCTCGTGCCGCGTGAAATGCGCCGGGTGCTGATGGCCGCTTTCGGCAATGCGCGCCTGGCCAGCCGGGGCATGCTGCAGGTCAATGACCTTCCGCGCAGCGCAGCCGGCAAGGGCCGCATCGGCTTCATGCAATAGGCCGGGGGCCTGGGTTGCCAAGTGCCGGCCCCTTGAAAAACGGCTGAAAAGCCGGCTTGCATTTGTTTTGGCCAGCAGACGGTTTTGAGCATCAAACAAGCCTGTGGCGCAGGTAAACAGTGCGTGATAAGCTATGAATTCAGTAGCGGTCAGGGCGCCGGCCCTGCAACTCGGAGGGACTTTGCTCTACAGCAAGCCGCGCTGCGCCAGGCTGCGCATCAACGCCGCGAGGCCGAAGTCCCACGGCGCAATCCGGTGGCAGTGGTTCACCCGGTTGACCAGCGTTCCCAGCTGCCCGGTGCCGACCAGCACCACGTCGCCCACCTCATGGGTAAAGCCGAGTCCGGGGCCATGGCGGTCTTGCGTGGGGGCGAACATCGTGCCCAGGAACAGCATCAGGCCATCAGGGTACTGGTGGTTCGGGCCGATGGCCTGGGCCGCAATGTCCAGCGGGTCGCGGCTGATCTTCGACAGCGAACTGGCGCCGTGCATGGTAAAGCCGTCCTCGCCGTCCACCCGCATCGCCAGCTCGATGCGGCGCACATCGTCCATGCCGAAGTCCGCATCGAACAGGCGGATGAACGGGCCAATCGCGCACGAGGCATTGTTGTCCTTCGCCTTGCCCAGCAGCAGGGCGCTGCGGCCTTCGAAGTCACGCAGGTTGACATCGTTGCCGAGCGCCGCGCCCACCACGCTTCCCCGGCTGTTGATGGCCAGCACCACCTCGGGCTCCGGGTTGTTCCATTTCGAGTCTTCCAGGATGCCGACCTGCGCCCCGGTGCCCACCGCCGACAGCACCGGCGCCTTGGTGAA
Source organism: Polaromonas sp. (assembly GCA_028291905.1). Classification (GTDB taxonomy): domain Bacteria; phylum Pseudomonadota; class Gammaproteobacteria; order Burkholderiales; family Burkholderiaceae_C; genus Polaromonas. The sequence continues at coordinate 7,797 of JAQGNK010000460.1, read as the reverse complement.
AATCTCGGCGTCCGGCCCGATGCCGACTTCCAGGTACTGCGACCAGACGCCTTGCGCGATCAGCACCTGCTTGACCCGCGCCGCCTCGGCCGAGCCGGGCACGATGCCGGCCAGGTTGTCGCCCAGGATGCCGCCGAGCGCCGCGCGTATTTCCTGCGCCTTGGCGGCGTCGCCGCGCGCATTCTCCTCGATCACCCGCTCCAGCAGGCTGGCCACGAAGGTCACGCCGCTGGCCTTGATGACCTGCAGGTCGCAGGGCGCCAGCAGCCAGGGCCGGCCGGCATCGCGCATCAGCTCGTCGCTGTTGGCCAGCACCTCGCCCAGGGCCGCCATCCGGGGCGCCGTCGCCAGGGCGGCCTGCACGGCGGCTGCCGGATTCTCAAGCTCAAGCAACTGGCTGACGGTTGGCGCCAGGCGGGAAATGTCGAACAGCGCGCCTTGCCAGCAGGCGACGATGACGGGGCCGACGCCGGGTTGGCACAGCCGGCCGATCAGCAGCGCCTTTGCAGCGTCGTCGGGAAGGGAGCGTGAAAAATCGAGCGTCATAAAAAGTATGCCTGTAGGGGTTCAGGATCCAATAAGTGGCGCATCCAGCTGACTGCCCGAACACACCGCCACGATGGCAAGGTTGTGGTCAATTGAACACAGCCTTGCAACCTGCGCTGCTATCTCACCGGCCTCTTGAATGCGGGCCATGGGGATACGCGCCGGTATAGACCGATTGCTATCTTATCTTCGGTGATTTCAAGGGCAAGCACGGTGAGCAGTGCGGCTGGGGTGATGGCAGGGGCCAGCACGCCTCTGTGGGCGGCAGCCCGCAAAGCATGAATTCTGAAAATTTCCTACGTCTGTTTGCGTCTTTTCCGACAGGTGGCAGTCCATCGACATGTGAATCTCTGCATACCGGTAATTGCCGGGCCGCGATAAAACAATCAGGAGGAAACCCGATGGGAACTGTAACCACCGCCGCCACTAAAAAACCCTCTTCGGCAAGCAGCAAAGCAGCGCCTGCCAAATCCTCGTCTCCGGCAAAGCGGCAGCAAGATGCCTGCTCCCTGCTGGATGCAGATCACAAGGCCGTCAAGGCCATGTTCAAGGAGTATGAGACCCTCACGGAAAGCCGGAGCCGCTCGACCGCCAAAAAACGCGAACTGGCCGACCAGATATGCAAGGAGCTAACAGTTCACGCCACCATCGAAGAAGAGATTTTTTACCCCGCCGCCCGCAAGGCGATCAAGGACAACGCCTTGATGAATGAAGCCACGGTGGAGCATGCCAGCGCTAAGGAGCTGATCGCGCAGATCAAGGCGATGGATGCGAATGATGAAATGTTCGACGCCAAGGTCACGGTGTTGGGCGAGTACATCGACCACCATGTGAAGGAGGAGCGCACTGAGATGTTTGTCAAGGTTCGCCAAACCAAGCTGGACCTTGTCAAGCTGGGCGAGCAGCTGCAGCTCCGCAAGGAAGCGCTGATGGCCGAGCAGGACACTGGAATTGTTCCCGTGCTTGAAGCCTCCACGGCGCTTTGACGTCATTTCTCCACAACGCTTCCCATTTCCACCTCAACTGAAAGAAAAAAATGAGCATCATCTGGACCATCCTGATCGGTTTCATCGTCGGCATCGTCGCCAAGTTCCTGATGCCGGGCCGTGACCCAGGAGGCTTTTTCATCACTGCCATCATTGGCGTCGTCGGCTCGATCATCGCCACCTACCTTGGCCGGGCCCTGGGGTGGTATCAGGTGGGCGAGTCTGCGGGCTTCATAGCCGCAGTCATCGGGTCGATCATTTTGCTGTTCATCTACCGAATGGTGACTGGCCGGAAAGCCTGAGTTCCCTGCTGGACTGAAGCGCGGCGGCTGCAGCCATAGTCCTGGCTGCAGCGACTGGCAAGTAGTGCATTGAAGGCGGATGGGTTCAAGCGACAATATGAAAACTCTCGCCTGTTGCCATGACACTTCCTGCCAATACTTCTGCGTCCCTGGCCCTGCCATTGCCGGCGCGTGTCCACACCACCGCGTTGGTACTGTTTTCAGGCGGGCAGGATTCCACCACCTGTCTGGCCCAGGCCCTCTCTAAATACGAGCGCGTCGAGACCATCGCGTTTGATTATGGCCAGCGCCACAAGGTTGAGCTTGAAGCCCGGCTCAATGTGCTGCGCGAACTCAAGAACAAGTTTCCACAATGGGCTGGCAGGCTGGGGCAAGACCATCTGCTCGACCTGGCGGTGCTGGGGCAGGTCAGCGACTGCTCGCTGACGCGTGATGTCGCCTTCAAGATGGAAAGCTCCGGCTTGCCCAACACTTTCGTGCCGGGCCGCAACCTGCTGTTCCTGACGCTGGCCGCCGCGCTGGCTTATCGGCGCGGCTTGCAGGTGCTGGTGACCGGTGTGTGCGAAACCGATTTTTCGGGCTATCCCGACTGCCGGGACGACACCATGAAGGCCATGCAGCTGGCGCTGTCGCTGGGCATGGACAAGCGCTTTCTCATCGAAACGCCGCTGATGTGGATCGACAAGGCCGACACCTGGCGACTGGCCCATTCGCTGGGCGAGCACTCTGGCGTGTCCGGCGGGGGCGCGGCGCTGGTTGCGCTGATCGTCGAGCACACCCACACCTGCTACCTGGGCGACCGGCTGCACCGGCATGACTGGGGTTACGGCTGCGGCGCCTGCCCGGCCTGCGAACTGCGGGCGCGGGGCTTCAGGGACTATCAGGCCGGTTTGTCGAAACCGTAGTCGCGTTCCACCTTGGCGATGCGGGTCTTGTAGCGGGCATACCAGTCGCTGCGGCCGGCCTGCTGCGCCAGCAGGTGCTCGGCGTTGGCCTTCCAGGCCTTGATCGATGCCAGATCGCGCCAGTATCTGACGGTGATGCCCATGCCCTCGCGGGCGGATTCCACGCCCAAAAATCCCGGCTGCCGGGCCGCCAGCGCCACCATGCGATCAGCCATGTCGGCATAGCCTGCCGCGTCTTCATCGGTGCGCAGCGAGGTAAAGATAACGGCGTAGTAGGGGACGGGTGGCGTCATGGCAATCACAGGGAACTCCGGTGCGGTGAACAAGGTGAAATTCAAAGTTTAGCCACACATGCAATGCCCGGCAGAAGCACAAACCCGGCAGGTTTCCTACGTCGATTTGAGTTTTGTCCGACAGGCGGTGCCGACCAGCCTTGGGAACCTTTGCCTATCCGGTCCAGCCGGTCACGCTCACTTCCTTATTTCCAGCTGTTTCCGGGCAAGATTTCTCCGGAAAGGCTCTTTTCACGACTTCTCATGACCATCCACCCTTCAACCGACCTTGCCGCCGGCATGGCAACCCGTCCCCCGCTGGAGCTGTGGGGCGGCTTCGAATGCACCGTGGCACGCATCCACGATGGCTTTCGCAACCAGATCAAGGAAACCGGCCACCACGACCGTCCCGAGGACCTGGACCGGGTGGCCGCGCTCGGCCTGCGCACGCTGCGCTACCCGGTGCTGCTGGAAACCATCGCGCCCGAACATCCCGACCGGCAGGACTGGTCCTGGCATGACGCGCGCCTGGGCCGGCTGCGTGAACTCGGCATCTCTCCCATCGCCGGGCTGGTCCACCATGGCAGCGGCCCCGCCTACACCAGCCTGGTCGATCCGGCCTTCCCGGACATCGTGGCGGCGCATGCAAGCCAAGTGGCCCGCCGCTACCCGTGGATCAGCCACTACACCCCGATCAACGAGCCGCTGACCACGGCCCGGTTTTCCGGGCTCTACGCCCACTGGTATCCGCACACCCGCAGCCTGGCCGTTTTCCTGCGAGCGCTGGTCAACCAGTGCCGCGCCGTGGTGCTGTCGATGCAGGCGATTCGCCGCGTCAACCCTGCCGCCCGGCTGGTGCAGACCGAGGACATGGGCAAGGTCTTCAGCACGCCGCTGCTGCAGTACCAGGCCGACTATGAAAACGAGCGCCGCTGGCTCAGCTTTGACCTGCTGTGCGGCCGGGTGGACAGCCAGCATCCGTGGCACGGCATTTTCCTGAAAGCCGGCATCGGCGAGCGGGAACTGGCGTTTTTCGCCGAAGCCGCCTGTCCGCCCGACATCATCGGCATCAACCACTACCTGACCAGCGAGCGTTTCCTGGACCACCGGCTGGAGATGTATCCGGGATTCATGCGCGAGGCCAATGATTTGCATACTTATGTGGATGTGGAAGCCGTGCGGATCGACCTGCCGGCGCGCCAGACCGGCCCCGAAGCACGCCTGCGGGAGGTCTGGGAACGCTACCGGCTGCCCATGGCCGTCACCGAGGCCCACCACGGCTGCAGCCGCGACGAGCAGCTGCGCTGGCTGATGGAGGTCTGGAACGCGGCGCAGCGGCTGCGCGAGGACGGCGCCGACATCCGGGCCGTCGCGGTCTGGTCGCTGCTGGGCGCGGTGGACTGGAATTCGCTGCTGCAGCACCGCAACGGGTTTTACGAGCCGGGCGTGTTCGACATCCGCTCCGATCCGCCGCGCCCGACCGCGCTGGCGGCGGCCACCGCCTCGCTGGCCACCACCGGCGACTTCGACCATCCGGTGCTGGACCGGGCCGGCTGGTGGAAGCGCGAGGAGCGCTTTTACCGGCCCCGCTCGCGCAACAGCAAGCTGCGGGTGGTCGGCTCGCCCCGGCGCCTGCTCATCACCGGCGCCAGCGGCACCCTGGGCCAGGCCTTGTCGCGCGTCTGCCACCTGCGCGGCCTGGACCACACGCTGGCCTCGCGCCGCGACATGGACATTGCCGACGCCGCCTCGATAGACGCGGCGCTGCAGTCCTTGCGGCCCTGGGCCGTCGTCAATGCCGCCGGCTATGTCCGCGTCGCCGACGCCGAGCATGAGGCGGGCCGCTGCTTTCGGGAAAACACCGAGGGCGCTGGTTTGCTGGCCGAGGCCTGTGCCCGGCTGGGCATTCCGTATGTCTCGTTCTCATCCGACCTGGTGTTCAACGGCGCGCTGGGCCGGCCTTACCGGGAAAGCGATGCGGTCGATCCGCAGGGCGTCTATGGCCGCAGCAAGGCCGAGGCCGAGCAGCGCATCCTGGCGGCCCATCCGCAGGCGCTGGTGATTCGCACCAGCGCCTTTTTTGGCCCCTGGGATGTCTATAACTTCGCCTATGCCACGCTGAACGGGCTGGCGCGGGGCCGCAGGATGCAGGCGCCGGCGGCTGCGGCTATATCGCCGACCTATGTGCCCGATCTGGCGCATGCCGTGCTTGACCTGATGATCGACGGGGCCAGCGGCATCTGGCATCTGGCGAACCGGGGCCATGTCTCCTGGCATGGGTTCGCGGTGATGCTGGCCCGGGCGGCGGGGCTGGACGCCCATGCCATCGGCGTGGCCGACGCCGGCGCGGCGCCCGCCGTGACGGTGCTCACCAGCGAGCGCGGCATCGTCATGCCGACGCTGGAGCATGGCATTCACCGCTTCCTGCATGACAGCCATGACCACTGGCGCATGGCGGTCGGGCAGGGGACTGGCGGCTGATGGCGGCTAATGGCGGGTGTAGTGGTTTTCAACGCTGCCCGGCGGCTGCCTGCTTCAAAATTCATAGCTGCTTGCGCAGGTGCCGCATGCGCCAGAGGCTTGTTTGATGCGTGAATCGGTCATCTCATTTCTAAATCAATCCGATATGTCGTTGCTTCTCCTCGCCGTGCTGTAGCACTGTCCGCGTCTTCGCGCCCAATCCCGGAATGATTTAGAAAGTCAATAAGCAGGCGGCGGAGGCTGAGCGGCTAGAGCGGAATCCCCTGGCTGGCAAACACCGCCCGGCGCTGGCGAGCCCGGACCGGATTCGGGGAGGCCCCCATCCCCGCATTTCCCTGGCGGGGAAGAAAAAAACCACACACGGCAAGATGTGTGCATGCGGTAGCCAGCCGGAGAAGGAGAAACACGGGGTCAGCAGCAAACTGGCGCGGTCAGGCATGAAAAGCGGCTCCAGCGCAGCAAGCGCCTGCGCGAGCAGCTACTGATTCAATAGCAAGTTGACTGCCGGGCTGCAAATCCTGCGCGTACTCGCCTTGCCTGCTGGTCGTTTGAGTGTCACCCGGCCTTGCGCATGGCCTGCGCCATGTCGCCATGCCCCCGCGCCTCCAGGGCATCAGCGGCATTGAGGCGATCACGCGCATCCTTGTTCTGGCTGAGCTTGACCTTGCCCACCAGTGAGGTGAGGGCGATCTCGATGCCCACGATGCTGCGCAGCATGGTGTTGATGTACTCGGGCGCGGAGTCCCCCATCTTCCAGGGCTGGGGTTCGGCCGCCTCGTGCCGGCGTGTCAGGCGGGCGACGAGGCGGCGAACAAAGCGCTCGTCGTCATGGATGGTGATCGTGCCCTGCGCATGCACCACCTCGTAGTTCCAGGTCGGCACCTGGCGGTGCGCTTCGTGCTTGCTCGGGTACCAGCTGGGCGAGATGTAGGCCTCGGCGCCGCGAAACACGACCATGACCGGCGTGCCCGTGGGGCATCGCTGCCACAGCGTGTTGGCACGGGCCACATGGGCCGAAAGAACGCCGGGCGTTTGCACGCCAGGATCGAACTCGAACGGAATGTGATCGGCATCCAGGCCGGCGCTGCCTTGGGTGACGAGCATGCCCAGCGGATGCTCGCGGATGATGCGGGCGAGTTCTTCAGGGCGGGTTTCAGCAAAGTGCTCGGGGATGTACATGGTGAATCAATGGGTAATGGGTGAGCGATTAAATGAATGGGTGGTGCCGTGACCCTTCTCACTATCGCCCAGAACCGGCCCCATCAAAAGATACAGTTTTCATGATTATCCAGGGCACAGTTTCGCCATCCCACCCACCCCGGCGCCAGGGCCGGCTCACCCTGGCTGGCAAACGCCCCCGGCTTTTGGGGGTTCGGATTGGTTCGGGGAGGCAGTGGAAAAATTGCGCGATCAAGCATGAAAAGTGCCTCCAGTGCAGGCAACGCCTGCGCAAGCAGCTATATATTTAGTAGCAACTGGCTGGCCGCAGTGGTTGCAAGCCCGGCTGATTCGGCTCCAACTTGCGAAATTGGGAATAAAAGTGGCTGCAGCGCAGGCAGATACTGCGCAAGCAGCTACTGATTCAGTAGCAGGCAAGCAGGCTGCCGGGCCGCAGCTGTTGCCATCCCGCATGAGGTTGCGCCGGTGCTGCGGCAGCGCTGCCTTCAACGAAGAACCCACCTTGCCGCGCTTGCAATTGAATTCGCAATTCAGGGCGCGGCGGGCATATCCGCCGCCGCCTCGCGCCAGCCGCCGCCCAGCGCCTTGTAGATTGTCAGCCGGTTCACCTGCTCGACGCGCTGCAGGTCGATCAGGCCTTGCTGCCCGGCGTAGAGCGAGCGCTGGGCATCGAGCACATCAAGAAAACCGCCCCCGCCGCTGCGAAACAACGCCTGCGACAGCTCGAAGGTGCGGGCATTGGCCGCCACCAGCGCCTGCTGGGCCGCCAGCCGCTCGGCCAGGGTGCGCCGCGCCGCCAGCGCATCGGCCACTTCGCGGAAGGCGACCTGCAGGGTTTTTTCGTAGCTGGCCAGCTGGATTTGCTGCTGCACCTCGGCCGCCTTCAGGCTGGCGCGGTTGGCGCCGCCGTCGAAAATCGGCAGGCTGATTGACGGCGCGAAGCTCCAGACGCGGCTGCCGCCTGAAAAAAGACCAGAGAGCGTGCTGCTGGCCGTGCCGGCCGAACCGGTGAGCGAGATGCGCGGGTAAAAAGCCGCCCGCGCCGCGCCGATGTCGGCGTTGCTGGCACGCAGCGCATGCTCGGCGGCCAGCACGTCGGGCCGCTGCTGCAGCACGCTCGACGGCA
>JAQGNK010000428.1 GCA_028291905.1 Polaromonas sp. | reverse complement strand
TGCTCAGGTCGCGCGCGGTGGTGGTGTGGCCGGCCTCGGTCAGGCCTTCGGGGATTTTGTAGCTGGTCGATTTCATGCCCAGCGCCTTGGCCTGCTCGTTCATCAGCTGCACGAAATGCTCGGCGGTGCCGCCGACGCCTTCTGCCAGGGCCATGGTGGCGTCGTTGCCCTACTGGACGATCATGCCCTTGATCAGGTCTTCGACCGGCACCTGCATCTTGGGGTCGATGAACATGCGCGAACCCGGCATTTTCCAGGCCCTCGGACTGACGCCGAAGGTTTGCGTCAAGGTGATTTTCTTGGACTTGAGCGCATCGAACACTAGGTATTCGGTCATCAGCTTGGTCAGCGAGGCTGGCTCGATGGGGGTGTCGATGTCCTTGGCGGCCAGTATCTGGTTGGCGGTGACATCGAGCAGCAGATAGGAGCGGGCGGCGATTTCAGGGACCTGCGGCGCCTGGGCGTGGGCCGTGGGGAGCGCCACGGACACCAGCAGGACGAAGGATGCGGCCAGGAAGCGCAGGCCGGCGGGGGCCTTGAGTGAACATTGCATGTCGGAAAGCCGTTAGAAGAATGAAGGAATACGAAGGAGGCAGGGATGGATCACGAAGGATCGGAAAAGATTCAGGCCGCGGGCGACGCCAGGTGGCGAAGCACCAGGTTTTTGAGCAGCGGCAATTGTCCATGAAAGAAATGGCCGACTCCTGGCACAACCGTAACAGGAAGTGCCTGCGGCCGCGCCCAGTCCATCACATCGGACAGCAGCACGGTGTCGTCCTGCTCGCCATGCACCACCAGGGTTTTTTGATGCGCCAGCGCATCCACCGGAGCGGCGGGCGCGCGGCTGACGCTGGTGCCGACGAGCACCAGCTTGTCAATGCGGCGCTGGCGGTTGAGCCGTTCAAACGCATGGGTGGTGACAAAGGCGCCGAACGAGAAACCGGCCAGCGCCAGCACGGCTTCACCGTCGCCGGCAGGCGCAGCATGCTGCACCACCGCCAGGAAATCCTCCAGTTCGCCCCGGCCTTCATCGTGGCTGCCAACACTGCCGCCAACGCCGCGAAAGTTAAAGCGCACCGCTGTCCAGCCGGACTGCACGAAAGCCCGGGCGAGGGTCTGCACCACCTTGTTGTCCAGCGTACCGCCAAACAGCGGATGCGGATGGGCGATGACGGCGATGCCACGAGACGGGCCGGCGGGCAGATCGAGCGCGATTTCCAGCACGCCAGCTGGGCCGGCGATCAGTGATTTACTGGTTTTGGAATTCATGAGGTAACTTTCAGGTCGATATATTGCTATCTAAATAATAGCTACTTGCGCAGTCAGACAGTGCGCCGCAGGCATAAATGATGCTGATCCTGCTCACGACCATCCGGCTGGTGGCTTTCAGCGCCCCAGATGCGCGGGCGTCAACAGCCGCTCGACCACCTTGCCGTTTTTCAGGTGCGACTCGACGATCTCGTCGATGTCGCTGGCATCGACAAAGCTGTACCAGACCGCCTCCGGATAGACCACCGCCACCGGCCCGCCGGCGCAGCGGTCCAGGCAGCCGGCCTTGTTGACCCGCACCTTGCCCGGCCCGGCCAGGCCGGCGGCCTTGACCTGCGACTTGCAGCGGTCAAATGCCTGCTGCGCGCCCTGGTCGGCGCAGCAGCCTTCGCCATTGGCGCGCTGGTTCAGGCAAAAGAAGATGTGGCGCTCGTAATAAGAAGAGGCACTCACTGCATCGTTGGCTTCATCGGGCAGGCTGGCTTGGGGGGTGGTAGGCATCATGGACGGATTTTACGTTTCAGCGGCCAGCGGCCGCTCGCGGCCGGACAGCCACGCCACCATGTAGACCAGTGCCGCATAGGGCCAAAGCCAGCCGAGCCACTGCACCAGGCCGTAAAACTGGATGAACCGGCCCTGCTCCCAGATTTGCAGCGTCTGGGCGAAATAAGGATCGGCCGGCGCCTGGTTCAGCAGGCTGAGGTGAACCGTCAGCGCGAGCAAGGCCAGCACGGCGGCGGCGCGGCGCGGCACCGCCAGCAGCAGCAGCGCCAGCACTACTGCCAAACCGACGCCGACCTGGACCGGCGCATCAAGCCAGGCCCAGGCATGCTCCGGTCCATAGCTGAGCGCGGCCGACAGGGCGGACACGGCCACGCCGCCGGCCAGCGTGGCACCGGCGAACGCGGCCCGCTGCCACAGCGTGCGAATCACGCAGTAGCCCAGCAGGCAGGGAATCAGCGCGCCCAGGGCAACGCAGACCAGCTCGGCCAGCGGCACCAGCGGCTGCAATTCGACTTCGCGCATCGGCATCCATTCCAGAAAAGGCGTGTCGGCCAGCGCATCGGCCAGCGCGGACTCCAGCCGCTCGAACACCTGGCCCAGGCTCAGCGGCACCGAGGCTGGAAACAGCAGCGCCAGCGGCCAGAGCAGCAGCAGCACCAGCGCGCCGCGTGCGTCGGCTGAAAACCAGCGGGCACGCAGCCGGCTCCAGCGGTCGATCAGGCCGGAGCGCTGCAGCGCCCAGGCGCAGCAGGCCCCCAGCCAGGCGCCGCCGGTGTTGAGCAGCAGGTCCACATTGGAAGGAACCCGCGACGGCAGGTAGTTTTGCAGGGTTTCCATGGCCAGCGACAGCAGCCCGGCGCCCAGCACCGCCACGCTGACCGCCCAGGCCACACGCCGGCTGCGCAGCGCCGACAGGGCCAGCAGGAAGCCCAGCGGCGCATACCCCAGCATATTGATGCCGACATCGAAACCGGTCCAGTACTTGGGCCAGGCCGCCGACAGGAAGTGAAAAGGTGAAATGCCCTGGTTGCGCCATTCGGAAAACGGATAGAGGCTGGCATAGACCACCAGGCAGACCAGCGCCAGCGCCAGCGGCCAGGCCGTGGTTTTTTGCACACCCCTGACATCCTCATTGCGCTGCGCTGCATGTAGTTCTGCCCCCCCTTGCAGGGGGCGACGCTGGGCATCCGGCACAGCCGGCCTGCCTGCGTCTGCTGGCGAATTCGGGGGCGGGTCGTCTGACATGGCCTTGACTGCTAGCGTCAAAACGGCTTGACAACCACCAGAATGACGGCGGCCACCAGCAGCAGCACCGGCACTTCGTTGAACCAGCGCAGCCAGACGTGGCTGCGGGTGTTGCGGTTGGCGATGAACTTGCCCAGCATGCGGCCGCAGGCATGGTGGTAGCCGATGGCCAGCGCCACCACGACCAGCTTGGCATGCATCCAGTGGTTGCCCGGCCCACGGCCGATGCCGTAGCCCAGGTAGAGCCACAGGCCCAGAGCGATGGCCGGCACCGCCAGAATCGTGGTGAAGCGCATCAGCTTGCGGCCCATCAGGATCAGGCGCTCGCGCTCGGCGATGCTTTGGGGCGCCACCATGGCCAGGTTGACGAAGATGCGCGGCAGGTAGAAAAGGCCGGCAAACCAGCTGGCGATGAAAACGATGTGGAAGGATTTGACCCAGAGCATCGGGAGAGTTTAGCCCGCAACATTCCACGGTTCGCCAGCCGGCCAAATTGCTGCCGTGATGCTTTTGGGGTAACCGGAATTTTCCTTGCCGGCGGACTGCGGGCGGGCAAAAAAAACCGACTGACCTTGTTCAGGTCAGCCGGGATAAATGCCCTTTTGCTGTCACACGCAAAGGCCCCGCTCAGGGAGGAAAAGCGGGATGCGATTGCCATTCCTGGGAATCGCACAAATTAATTCTAACCATCTGCCATGCGCAGCTCAATGCCTTGGTGGAAACCGCTGGTAAGTTCATGTAAGAACCTGAATCATTTCTTATCCTGCCCAGGCCGAGGCCAAATATTCCGGGCTGGATGCAAAGCTTTGGCACAATTTGCAGATGACTCTTCACGCCTCCAACTTTGCCGCCTTCCCGATGGGCCGCCCCCGCCGCCTTCGCCGCGACGCCTTCACCCGCAACCTGGTGCGCGAAAACGCCCTCACCGCGCACGACCTGATCTACCCGGTCTTCGTGCTCGACGGCCAGCAGCGGCGCGAGCCGATTGGCTCGATGCCCGGCGTGGAGCGCCTGAGCCTGGACCTGCTGCTGCCGGTGGCAGAGGAATGTGTCAAGCTCGGCATTCCGGTGATGGCGCTGTTTCCAGTAATCGACGCGTCGCTCAAGACCGAGGACGGCCGCGAGGCGCTCAGCCCTGAAGGCCTGGTGCCGCGCGTGGTGCGTGAACTCAAAAGCCGCTTTCCCGAACTCGGCGTGATGACCGACGTGGCGCTGGACCCTTTCACCAGCCATGGCCAGGACGGCCTGCCGAATGCCAATGGTTACATCCTGAACGACGAAACCCTGGAAGTGCTGGTGCAGCAGGCGCTGACGCAGGCCGAGGCCGGTGTCGATATCGTGGCGCCCAGCGACATGATGGACGGGCGCATCGGCGCCATCCGGGCGGCGCTGGAGTCCCAGGGCCTGGTTCACACCCGCATCATGGCCTACAGCGCCAAGTACGCCAGCGCCTTCTACGGCCCGTTCCGCGATGCCGTCGGCTCCAGCGGCAATTTGGGCAAAGCCGACAAGAAGGTCTATCAGATGGACCCCGGCAACAGCGACGAGGCGCTGCGCGAAGTCGCCATGGACATTGCCGAGGGCGCCGACATGGTGATGGTCAAGCCCGGCATGCCCTACCTGGACGTGGTGCGCCGGGTCAAGGACGAGTTCCAGGTACCCACGTTTGCCTACCAGGTCAGCGGCGAGTACGCGATGCTCAAGGCCGCCGCGCAAAACGGCTGGCTCGACCATGACGCGGTGATGATGGAAAGCCTGCTGGCATTCAAGCGCGCCGGCGCCGACGGCGTGCTGAGCTATTTCGCCATCGATGCGGCAAGGCATTTGCTGCGGCGGCAATAAGCACCAGCCCGGCGCAGCGCCAGGGCAGCCCTGCGGCGGCGGCAATCACGTTCACATTCACAAAGGCCACCATGACGACGCTACTGATCCGCAATGCTCACGCCATCGCCACCTTCGACGACGCCGGAGGGGAACTGCGCGGCGGATTTGTGTTCATACGCGATGGCGTCATCGAAGCGGTCGGTGCGTCATCCCACGCGCCCCGGACAGCCGATGAAGTCATCGACGCGTCGCGCTGCGTCGTGACGCCCGGCCTGGTGAACACGCACCACCACATGTACCAGACCCTGACCCGCGCGATTCCTGCGGTGCAGGACGTGGAGCTTTTCACCTGGCTCAAGGGGCTCTATCCGATCTGGGCGCGCATGACGCCGGACATGGTGCATGCCTCTGCCCTGACGGCGATGGCCGAGCTGCTGCTCTCGGGCTGCACCACCTCCAGCGACCATCTCTACCTGTACCCGAACGGCAGCCGGCTCGACGACACCATTGCCGCCGCGCAGCAGATCGGCATGCGCTTTCATGCCATGCGCGGCAGCATGAGCGTGGGCGAATCGGCCGGCGGCCTGCCGCCCGATGCGGTGGTTGAAAAGGAGGATGCGATCCTGAAGGATTCGCAGCGCGTCGTCGAGCAGTTCCACGACGCCAGCCGCTACGCGATGATCCGCATCGGGCTGGCGCCCTGCTCGCCGTTTTCGGTGAGCACCGACCTGATGCGTGAATCGGCCCGGCTGGCCCGCTCGTTTGGCGCCCAGGGCGTGCGCCTGCACACCCACCTGGCCGAAAACGACCACGACGTGGCCTATTCGCGCGAAAAATTCAACATGACGCCGACCGAATATGCCGAGAGCCTGGGCTGGCTGGGCGACGACGTGTGGCACGCGCACTGCGTCAAGCTGGATGCGCACGGCATCTCCCGGTTCGCGGCAACCGGCACCGGCGTCGCGCATTGCCCCTGCAGCAACATGCGCCTGGCCAGCGGCATCGCCCCGATCCGCAAGCTCATCGACCAGGGCGCGCGCGTCGGCCTGGGCGTTGACGGCAGCGCGAGCAACGACGGCTCGCACCTGCTCAATGAAGCACGGCAAGCCATGCTGCTGGCCCGCGTGGGCCGTTCGCTGCAGCCGTTTGGCTGCGACGACGGCGGCCGCGAGCTTTCGGCGCGCGAAGCGCTGCGCCTTGCCACGCGCGGAGGCGCCAGCGTGCTGGGCCGCGATGACATCGGCGCCATTGCGCCGGGCATGGCGGCCGACCTGGCGTTGTTTCGCACCGACACGCTGGCGATGGCCGGCGGCGCGGTGCACGACCCCATCGCCGCGCTGATGTTTTGCGCCAGCCCGCAGGCGCACTACACCATCGTCAATGGCCGCGTGGTGGTGCGCGAAGGGCAGCTTGCCACGCTGGAGCTGGCCCCGCACATCGAGCGCCACAACCGCATGGCGCAGCAGCTGGCCAATGGCGGGTAAGAATAGGGCCATCATCGGCGCTGCCGGGGAGCCAGACCGCTGCATGAGCGAGATGGCGAATCGAATAAGAATTTTTTACTGCTCACTCCAAGGCCTGCATGCGCGTCTTCACCATTAGCTCGGGCAACCAGGCGGTCACTGAAACCGATACCCTGCCCGCCTCGCTCGCGCCCAACGCCTTTGTCTGGATCGCCTGCGCCCGGCGCGAGTTCGAGGTCACGCTGACGCAGATCCAGGCGACGCTGCAGCTGCTGTGCGGCACCCAGCTGGTCGATCTGCATGTGGCCGACCTGCTGAACAACCAGCTGCCTTCGCACTACGACTACACCTCGCAGTACGACACGCTGGTGTTTCGGCGGCTGGCGGCGGGCCAGACCGAAACCGACCTGGACCAGCCCGGCCAGCCGCTGCACCAGCCCACCCGGCGCAGCGGCCCGCCGGTCCTCAAGCGCATCGACACCAGCCCGGTCGGCTTCGCGGTGTTCGACCGGGTGCTGCTGACGGTGCATCCGGCCGGCTGCGCGGTGCGCGAAGCCTATGCGCTCAAGCTGCTGAACGCGACCTCGCCCGAGGCGCGGGACAACGGCGTGAAGCTGCCGCCCAGCCCGGCTGACCTGATGCTGCGCATCGTCAACCAGATGGTCGATGGCTACCTGGCGCTGCGGCGCGAGCTGACGCGCCAGATGGACCACTGGCAGGCGGCGCTGCTCAAGCCGGGCAGCCAGTTCACCAACTGGAGCTCGGTGCTCGACGCCCGGCTGGCGCTGCACCATCTCGACGAAATCTGCGAGGACCAGCGCGCCGCGCTGCAGGACTGGATCGACTCGATAGAAACCTGGCCCGACCCGCAAACCCCCGCCGCCCAGCGCGACCGAGAACTGCTCAAGGTGCGCTCGCGCGACGTGCTGGAGCATATCGAGCGGGTGGTCCACCATGTGCGTCGCATGGAGCAAAGCGCCGAAACGGCGGTGCAGATGCATTTTTCGGCGCAGAGCAACCGCACCAACGACATCATGCGAACCCTCACCGCGCTCACAGCGGTGTTCCTGCCGCTGAACCTGATCACCGGGTTCTTCGGCATGAACTTCG
>JAQGNK010000400.1 GCA_028291905.1 Polaromonas sp. | reverse complement strand
TGGGTACGTTGGGCGCAAAGCCGCCTTCGTCGCCGACGGCGGTGCTGATGCCCTTGTCGTGCAGGATTTTCTTCAGCGCATGGAACACCTCGGCGCCGTAGCGCACCGCCTCGCGAAAGCTCGGCGCGCCAATCGGGATGATCATCAGCTCCTGCAGGTCGAGGTTGTTGTTGGCGTGCTCGCCGCCGTTGATGACGTTCATCATCGGCACCGGCATCTGCACTGCCGCCATGCCGCCGAAGTAGCGGTACAGCGGCAGGCCGGCTTCCTCGGCAGCGGCCCTGGCCACGGCCATGCTGACGGCCAGCATGGCATTGGCGCCCAGGCGCGACTTGTTCTCGGTGCCGTCCAGGTCGATCAGAGTCTTGTCCAGGAAAGCCTGCTCGCTCGCGTCCAGGCCGAGCACGGCCTCTGAAATTTCATTGTTGATATAGCCGACCGCCTTGAGCACGCCCTTGCCCAGGTAGCGCGACTTGTCGCCGTCGCGCAGCTCGATGGCCTCGCGCGAGCCGGTGGACGCGCCCGAGGGCACGGCGGCGCGGCCCATGACGCCGGACTCCAGCAGCACGTCGCATTCAACGGTGGGGTTGCCACGGCTGTCGAGAATCTCGCGGCCGACGATGTCAACAATTGCGCTCATTATTTTTTCCTTCGGAAGTTGAAAAAGGGTTCAGACGGGCGCTGCTACGCCTTCGACCAGAACCATGTTGAAAAATTCAGTGGCGCCTTCGCGCTTGGCGCGCGCGGCCCGGTACATCTCTGCGTCGTAAAAGGCCTTGGCCGCCTCGTAGCTGGGAAATCGCAGCATGGCGATGCGGCTGGGTTGCCAGTTGCCTTCCAGCGCCTCGAAGCGGCCGCCCCGCACCAGGTATTCGCCGCCTGCGGCTGCCACGGCGGCGGGCGCCACGGCCATGTACTGCTGGTACTGCGCCATGTCGGTGATCTGCATGTCAACAATGAGGTAGGCGGCGGGCATGGCGTTGTCCAGTGAGGTTAGTTGAAGCTGTTTTCAAGGAAGCCGTTTTTCTTGGTCACGCGGTCGAGTTCAAGCAGCGTTTCAAGCAGGGCCCTCATATGCTTGAGCGGCACCGCGTTGGGGCCGTCGCTCAGGGCCTTGGCCGGGTCGGGGTGGGTTTCCATGAACAGGCCGGCAATGCCGACCGCCACCGCCGCACGCGCCAGCACCGGCACCATCTCGCGCTGGCCGCCGCTGCTGGTGCCGTTGCCGCCGGGCAGCTGCACCGAATGGGTCGCGTCGAACACCACCGGCGCGCGGGTCTCGCGCATGATGGACAGGCTGCGCATGTCCGACACCAGGTTGTTGTAGCCAAAGCTGGCGCCGCGCTCGCAGGCCATGAAGCGGTCTTCGTCCAGGCCTTTTTCACGCGCTGCGGCCCGCGCCTTGTCGATGACGTTCTTCATGTCGCCGGGCGCCAAGAACTGGCCCTTTTTGATGTTGACCGGCTTGCCCGACTGCGCCACGGCATGGATGAAGTCGGTCTGGCGGCACAGGAAAGCCGGCGTCTGCAGCACATCGACGACAGCCGCCACCTGGGCGATATGGGCTTCGGAATGCACATCGGTCAGCACCGGCACGCCCAGCCCCTGCCGGACCTTTGCCAAAATCTCCAGGCCCTGGTCCATGCCCGGGCCGCGAAAGCTGGTGCCGCTGGAGCGGTTGGCCTTGTCGTAGCTGGACTTGAAGATGAAGGGAATGCCAAGGGCTGCGCAAATTTCCTTGAGCGTGCCGGCGGTGTCCATCTGCAGCTGCTCGGACTCGATCACGCAGGGCCCGGCAATCAGGAAGAAAGGCTGGTCCAGCCCGATGTCGAATCCGCAGAGTTTCATGGTCAGGCCACGGCTTTCAGAGGGGTTGCAAATTCGGCCCTGAGCGCCTGGCTGGCCTCTCCATGCTGCGCCAGCGCGGCGGCAATGTAGGCATTGAACAGCGGGTGGCCGTTCCAGGGCGTCGATTTGAATTCTGGATGGAACTGCACGCCGACGAACCACGGATGCACATCCTGCGGCAGCTCGACGATCTCGGTCAGGTGCTCGCGCTGCGTCAGGGCGGAGATGACCAGGCCGGCGCTGCGCAGCTGGTCCAGGTAGTTGACGTTGGCCTCGTAGCGGTGGCGGTGGCGCTCGGTCACCACGTCGCCGTAGATCTGGTGCGCCAGGCTGCCGGCGGTCACGTCCGAGCTTTGCGCGCCCAGCCGCATCGTGCCGCCCAGGTCGGACTTGGCATGGCGCGTCTTGATGGTGCCGTCGGCGTCCTTCCATTCGGTGATCAGGGCAATCACCGGATGCTGGGTGGCCGGGTCGAACTCGGTGCTGTTGGCGTTCTTCAGGCCGGCCACATGGCGGGCGAACTCGATGGTGGCGACCTGCATGCCCAGGCAGATGCCCAGGTAGGGAATCTTATTCTCGCGGGCAAAGCGGGCCGCGCAGATCTTGCCTTCCACACCCCGGATGCCGAAGCCGCCGGGCACCAGGATGCCGTCGAACCGGGCCAGGCACGACACCGTTTCTGGCGTCAGGGTTTCGGAGTCCAGGTAGGTGATCACCACCTTGGCATGGTTCTTCATGCCGGCGTGGCGCAGCGCCTCATTGAGTGACTTGTAGCTGTCGCTCAGATCGACGTATTTGCCGACCATGGCGATGTTGACTTCGGTCTTGGGGTGCTCGGTCTCGTACACCAGGTCGTCCCAGCGCTTGAGGTTGGCCGGCGGCGTGTTCAGGCGCAGCTTGTCGCAGATCAGGCCGTCCAGGCCCTGCTCGTGCAGCATGCGCGGCACCTTGTAGATCGTGTCCACGTCCCACATCGAGATCACGCCCCAGGCCGGGACATTGGAAAACAGCGAAATCTTGTCGCGCTCTTCCGTGGGTATCGGGCGGTCCGCGCGGCACAGCAGCACATCGGCCTGGATGCCGATCTCGCGCAGCTGCTTGGCGGTGTGCTGGGTCGGCTTGGTCTTGAGCTCGCCGGCGGCGGCAATCCAGGGCACATAGCTCAAATG
>JAQGNK010000395.1 GCA_028291905.1 Polaromonas sp. | reverse complement strand
TCGGCATCGGCTACACCAGCATCGACAACAACTGGTACCGCGTCTTCCTCGGCGGCATGCTGCTGGCGGCGGTGCTGTTCAACAACTACATTCGGCGCCGCGTGGCGCTGGGCCGGTAATTCCATTTACAGATCAATCCGATATGTCGTTGCTTCGCCTTGCCGTGCTAAAGCACTGTCTGCGGCTTCGCGCCTAATCTCGGATTGATCTGAAAACGGAATAAGCCAGTAAATGAGCAGGAGGCTTTGATGAGCGACTATGTCTTGCAGCTGGAGGGCATCAGCAAGTTCTTCGGCTCGGTGATTTCCCTCTCGGACGTGACCTTGCGGCTGAAAAAGGGCGAGGTGCACTGCCTGCTGGGCGACAACGGCGCCGGCAAGAGCACGCTGATCAAGGTGCTGGCGGCGGTGCACCGGCCCGACAAGGGCCAGTACCTGGTCGATGGCAGGCCGGTCGCCTTCGCCTCGCCACGGGATGCGCTGGACGCGGGCATCGCCACCGTCTATCAGGACCTGGCGCTGGTGCCGCTGATGAGCGTGGCGCGCAACTTCTTCATGGGGCGCGAGCCGAAGAAAAAGCTGCTGGGCTTCATCCCGGTCATGGACCACCGGCTGGCCGGCCAGCTGGCCATGGAAAAGCTCGCTGACATGGGCATCCGGGTGCGCGACCAGGACCAGATGGTCGGCACCATGTCGGGCGGCGAAAAGCAGTGCCTGGCGATAGCCCGCGCCATTTATTTCGGCGCCAGGGTGCTGGTGCTGGACGAGCCGACGGCGGCGCTGGGCGTCAAGCAGAGCGCCAATGTGCTCAAGCTGATCCACAAGGCCCGCGCCAAGGGCATCTCGGTCATTTTCATCACCCACAACGCCAGCCACGCCTATCCGGTGGGCGACAGCTTCACCCTGCTCAACCGGGGCAGGTCGATGGGCACCTTCGCCAAAAGCGAGATCACCCAGGATGCGCTGCTGGACATGATGGCCGGCGGGGCGGAAATGAAATCGATGATGCGCGAGCTGGAAGGCGTCACGATCTGACCGCCATGAATGACTCGAACGCCATGAACAGGACAGGAGCACCATCACCATGACCTTTTTGAACATTCCGGCCCGCAGATCATTCGACCTGGCCTGCCTGGGCCGGCTGGCGGTGGACCTGTATGCGCAGCAGGTGGGCGCCCGGCTGGAAGACGTGTCCAGCTTTGCCAAATACCTGGGCGGCAGCTCGGCCAACATCGCCTTCGGTGTGGCCCGGCTGGGCCTCAGAAGCGCCATGATCTCGCGCGTGGGCGACGAGCAGATGGGCCGCTTTTTGCTGGAAACATTGGTGCGCGAAGGCTGCGATGTGTCGCAGGTGCAGCTCGACAGCGAACGGCTGACAGCGCTGGTGCTGCTGGGGCTCAAGGACAGGGACACCTTTCCGCTGCTGTTCTACCGCGAGAACTGCGCCGACATGGCGCTTGACGCAGCTTCGATTTCCGAAGATTTCATTGCCCAATGCCGCGCCCTGCTGGTCACCGGCACCCATTTGTCCACCGACGGCACCCGCGCCGCGTCGCAAGCGGCCCTGGGCCATGCAGCCCGGCATGGCGTGCTGCGGGTGCTGGACATCGACTACCGGCCGGTGCTGTGGGGACTGGCGCCGCGCGGCGAGGGCGCTAACCGCTACGTGCCCGACGCTACGGTCAGCCGGCGCCTGCAGGCGATGCTGCCGAGTTTCGACCTGCTGATCGGCACCGAGGAAGAATTCCTGATTGCCGGCGGCGTGGCCCATGACCTGCCGGGCAGCCTGCGGGCGGTGCGGGCCGCCACGCCGGCGGCGCTGGTCGTCAAGCTCGGCGCCCAGGGCTGCTGCTGGATTCCGGGCGACATTCCGGCGCGGCTGGAAGACGCGCAGACCGTGCGCGGCGAGCGCATCGAGGTGATGAATGTGCTGGGCGCGGGCGACGCGTTTGCCGCCGGGCTGATGTCGGGCTTTCTGCGCGGCCAGGACTTTGCCGAGTCAGCCCGCATTGCCAATGCCTGCGGCGCCATCGTGGTGTCGCGCCACGCCTGCGCCCCGGCCATGCCCACGCCCGACGAACTCGCCCACTGGTTTGGCGGCAGCCGCAACCCGAAAGTCGATGCCGACGCCCGGCTGGCCCATCTGCACCGGGTGACGGCCGCCCGCGCCGAATGGCCCGAACTCAATGTGCTGGCCTTCGACCACCGCATCCAGTTTGTGCAGCTGGCCCGCGAGCTGGGCGCGGACGCGTCGCGCATCCGGCCGCTGAAAAAGCTGCTGGTGCAGGCGGTGGCTCAGGTCGAGCAGGCCATGGGCTTGCAGGGCCGCACCGGCGCGCTGATCGACGGCCGCCATGGCGACGACGCGCTGCATGCCGCCACCGGCCGCCACTGGTGGGTCGGCCGCCCGGTCGAGCTGCCGCTGTCGCGGCCCCTGCGTTTTGACGGCACCCGCTCGATAGGCTCCGAACTGCAAACCTGGCCGAAAGAGCAGGTCGCCAAATGCCTGGTGTCCTACCACCCGGACGATGACGCCGTGCTGCGCATCGAGCAGGAGCAGCAATTGCTCGCCCTGTGGGAGGCAACGCGCGCCAGCGGCCATGAACTGCTGCTCGAAATCATTCCGCCCGTGCTCGACACCAGCACCGTGTCCAACGACGACGCCGTGCTGCGCAGCGTGCAGCGTTTCTACAACCTGGGCCCCAAGCCCGAATGGTGGAAGCTCAGCCCGATGCGACCCGAAGGCTGGCAGCGGCTGTCCGAGCTGATCGCCCAGTACGACCCGCACTGCCGGGGCGCGGTGATCCTGGGGCTGAACCAGCC
>JAQGNK010000381.1 GCA_028291905.1 Polaromonas sp. | reverse complement strand
CCGAGTCCCGGCTGGGAGCGGCAAAGCCGGGTGGAAAAAAGCCTGGCTGACAGGCCGGTCTGGTCTGGTGGCTCGCTGCTGGCGTGAAATCACCCTTGGCGTTCAGGCGCGGTGTTCAGGGCGTCGGGTGTTTTTGCTATTGAATTAATAGCTGCCTGCGCAGACTGTACCTGCGCTGCACATATGTTTGATGCTGAAAGCTTGGTTCGCCGGCCAAAACGAATGATGAAGGCGGGCCGGCGCGCTCAGTAGCGCTTGTCCAGCGTCATCAACGCGTTCTCGCGCTTCATCTGGAAGCGCGTCAAAAAGCTGTTGCCCAGCAGCACGAAGGGCATGGCCAGCGGCACCACCACCGCGTCGACGTCATAGACCTCGACATCGCCCACGCGCACCGAATTGAGCTTGATGCGAAAGCCCTGCACCGTGCCGTTGGCGGTGGACATCTGCACCGGCTGGCCGGCCTTGTAGGGGATGCCGGCGCGCTCGGCATCTAGCATGCTCATCGCAATCGTGGTGGCGCCGGTATCGACCATGAACTGCACAGAACGGCCGTTGATCTGCCCCGGCGTCATGAAATGGCCGCCGCTGCCCTCGTTCAGCACGATGCGCGTGCCGCGCCCGCTGGCGTTACCGCTGGCGCCGGTGCTGACGGGCGCTTCGCCGACCCGCAGCGTATGGCGCTTGCCGGCCTGCTCGACGACCGCCTGGTCGCCCGAGGTGGAGATGACCTTGATGCCCTGGTGCGTCTCGCCGGGCGCCACCGTCTTGGGCGCCGAGCCATCGACCACGAGCAGCGCCCGGCTGCCTATCATGCCGGCCAGTGCGACCGACTGGGCCTGAACCGGCGCATGCGTCAACAAGCCCAAGGACAATGCCAGTGAAAGCGCGCAGAGCCACTGCGTGCGGCGCGCCGGGCCGCTCTCAGCAAGTACGTTCTCCTCGGGGAGCCCAGCAGTCGAAGTGGGAAGCAAGGCGATAGAAATGGGCGCTGAACTCCCAAGCCAGCCAGGGCCGCGGAACCGGCTTTGCCGGGCCGCAGGCGCAGCAGCCCCCTCGGGGCTGAAGTCTGCGGCTCCGAACCCGCCTGCGCGGGCTTGGACAGCCTGAAGTTGCGCCGCCTCTGGCGGCGTGGCGCCCTGCAAGGGCAGCGAACCACGCGAAGCGGGGAGCGTGGGGGCCAATTCAATCCCGGAAGTTGTCGAAACTCAGCGGCAAGTCCTTGATCTCGGCGCGGATCAGCGCCATGGCGGCCTGCAGGTCGTCGCGCTTGGCGCCGGTCACCCGTACCTTGCCTTCCTGGATGGCCGCCTGCACCTTCCTCTAGTTGCCCTTGAAGAGCTGCATGATTTTATTGGACTGCTCTGTTTCGATGCCGTCGCGCACGGTGGTGATCTGCTTGACCTTGTCGCCGCCGATTTTCTCGACCTTGCCGATATCCAGAAAGCGCACATCGACGCCGGCCTTGGTCAGCTTGTTGCGCAGGATGTCATGGATCTGCTCGATCTGGAAATCGCCGTCGCCGGTCAAGGTGATTTCCTTGTCCTTCAGTTCGATCTTGGCGGCGGTGCCCTTGAAGTCGAACCGCGTGCCGATTTCCTTGCCGGTGTTTTCCACCGCGTTTTTGACCTTCACCAGGTCGGTTTCAAGAACAGTGTCGAAGGAGGGCATGGTTTCTATTTCCAGGAAAAAGGGGTTGCCGGGGGTGAGACAATCTTTGAATGTTAGTCGAGAAAAACGTCCCCCTCCAGTCCTGCAACAGCTTCGGCATCGTGGCCAAGGCGCTTTCGCTGGTGCGCCTCAAAAGCGAAGCCGACATTGCCGCCGTGCTGCAGAACCCGGCGCTGCGCGCCGCGCCCAAGTTTGTCCTGGGCGGCGGCAGCAACATCGTGCTGACCGGCGATGTCAGGCCGCTGGTGCTCAAGGTCGAGATCATGGGCCGGCGGCTCGCCAGCGAGACCGCGAAAGCCTGGATCATCGAGGCCGGCGCCGGCGAGAACTGGCATGAGCTGGTCGCCTGGACGCTTGAAAACGGCTTTCCCGGCCTGGAAAACCTGGCGCTGATTCCCGGCACGGTCGGCGCCTCGCCGGTGCAGAACATCGGCGCCTACGGCGTCGAGCTGCAGGACCGGTTCGACTCGCTCGATGCGGTGGACCTGACGACCGGCCGGGCCTTCACCCTCGATGCCGCGCAATGCGCCTTCGGCTACCGCGACTCGGTGTTCAAGCATGCCAGCGCGCCCGGCGAAGCCTTGGGCGCGCAAGCCCTGGGCCTGAAGGACAAGGCGCTCATCACCCGCGTGCGCTTTGCGCTGCCCAAGGCCTGGAAGCCGGTGCTCGGCTATGCGGATATCGAGAAAAAGCGGCTCCAGCGCAACGTGGATGTGCCCAGCGCGCTACAGATTTATGAGTGGGTCTGCGAGATTCGGCGGGCCAAGCTGCCCGACCCCAAAGTCATCGGCAACGCCGGCAGCTTCTTCAAGAACCCGACCGTATCAAGCGAGCAGTGCGAGGACATCATCCAGCGCGACCCGAAGATCGTGCATTACCAGCTGGCCGACGGCTCGGTCAAGCTGGCGGCGGGCTGGCTGATCGACGCCTGCGGCTGGAAGGGCAAGTCCATCGGCAACGCCGGCGTCTATGACAGGCAGGCGCTGGTGCTGGTGAACCGGGGCGGCGCGGCCAACCCGGTCACCGGCGGCGAGGTGATGACGCTGGCCAAGGCGATCCAGACCAGCGTCTATGAGCGCTTCGGCCTGCGGCTCGAACCCGAGCCGGTCGTCGTCTAGGCGCCTGTGCGGCAGAAGGCGTGCATGGCGAAAAGTTCTACCGGCAAGGATGATTTTTGCTGGCTCTGCAGGCCCATAGCCCCGCCACAGGCCAAAAAGACGGTGAAAAATCGATCGGCGCGGCCGCTTTGCAGCGCACGTTCCTTCTGCCGCATGGGCGCCTAGCCATGCCGCGCTTTGGCAAGGTGTACGCCGGACCCGAGATGCCGCTGTGGCGGCGGCTGGTGCTGCGGCATTCGGGCTCGCTCGCCGCCGGCCTGGCTTTTGCCTGGGTGGCGCTCTTGATGAGCGCCATGGTGGCCGGCTGGCGCCCGCCCGCCGGCGTCCTGAGCGCGGTGTTCACCCTTTTTGCGCTGATGGCGGTGCTGGGTCTCTGGGCCTCCCGCGAGCGCGAGCGCATGGTGCGCACGCTGCCGCTGCCCCATTTCCTCAAGCGCAAGCTGCGCGATGCCTACCCGCACCTGAGCGGTAAGGACGCCGAGCTGGTCGAGCGCGGCCTGCGCCAGTTCTTCCTGGCCTGCCAGCGCAGCCGCAGGCAGTTCGTGGCCATGCCGTCGAAGGTGGTGGACAGCATGTGGCATGAATTCATCCTGCACACCGGCGCCTACCGGGAATGGTGCGAGCTGGTGATTGGCCGCTTCATCGACCATGTGCCGGCCGAGGTGCTGGGCAGGAATAGCAAGGCCAACGACGGGCTGCGCCGCGCCTGGTACTGGGCCTGCCGCGACGAGGCGATCCAGCCGCGCAAGCCCAGCCGCTTGCCGCTGCTGTTTGCGCTCGATGCCAAGCTGGGCATTGAAAACGGCTTCGCCTACCAGCCCGATTGCCGGGGGCTGGCCCCTGCGGACGGCCAGGGCGGGCAGGGCGGCGCCTACTGCGGCGAGAGTTTTTCAGACGGCAGCTACAGCGGCGACGCGGGTGGCTTTGGCGGGTCGGAGAGTTCGGGCTCGGGCGACGATGACGCAGGCTCCGGGGGCGGCAATGACGGCGGGAGTTGCGGTGGCGGCTGCGGCGGCGGCGGTGATTAATCTAAGCGGAATTCTCTGCGGATGCTATGAAAAATATAGCTGTCTGTGCAGGTAGTACATGCGCTACAGTCATATTTAATTGGAAATATCCAGTTCCAGTTCCAGTTCCAGTTCCAGTTCCAAATCAATTCGGCAGCGCGGCATGAGCGCTTCGACATGCGCCTCAAGCCCGAACTGGCACGGTGCGATTCGCCACGGGCCATGCGCAAGACAAAACCTGGCATGGCCCGTGGCGCACGCACACCCGGCCGGCAGCGTCAGGGGCAGGCGGGGTAATTTGCCTGGTAGCCGGCGCGCACGGCGGGCGCGGTGTAGTCCTCGGTGCTCGGCGTGTTTCTGGTGAACGCGCAGCCGTAGCTGGCCGCGCCGACCGTGGCGGCGGTCTTCACATCGTCGCCTGCGGGTTTCGCGCCGCCGGCCTCCCACTTGACCATGTCGTCAAAGGCGGTCGTCGCCTCGGCGGCGGTGAAGGCGCAGTGCCCGACATCCCGGATCGCCCGCTGCACCAGCCATTTGTCGGTGCCCTTGGCCTTGGCGCGGTCGTAATAGACCTGCTCCATCTTGAACGGCACGAACAGGTCGCCCAGGGTATGGAGGGTCACGACCGGCACGCTGAAATTGCCGCTGGTGACGGGAATCCAGCGCAGGCCATCGCGGCGCAGGCGGTTGGCGTCCGGCGTCGGCGTGATCTTGAACGCGCTGGCGTTGAAGGCGGTGTCGGTCGGCGTGATGCTCGCGCTGGAGGCATCGACCTTGTAGAACAGCTGGGTCGTGTCCAGGACGTTTTGCGTCAGGATGCCGTTGATGGTGCCGTCGCCGCCCAGCGAAGACCAGATGTTGTTCTGATTGGATGCATTGGCCCAGCCTTCGGCATAGAAAGGGCGCGCGCCGCCGCTCAGGTCCCTCATGGCGTTCTTCAGCTTGTCGCCCTGGGCGTTGGTCTGCGTCGGAAAGCTGCTCCACAGCGCCGACTGGATCGTGGGCGCCAGCGCCGCAAAATTGGTCACCGGGAAGGTGGTGATCGGCACGCCGGCCAGCTGCTGCGCCACCACCTGGTAGCCGGCAAAGTAATTGAACAGCTCGGTGTCGCCCAATACGCCGCACATCGGCACCGCGCCCGCGTAGTTCACCTTGTTGATGGCGGTGGCCTGCGCTTCGGCCTCGATGGCTGCCGCGGTGATGTGGCCACCCATCGAAATGCCGGTGATGAATATTTTCGACGGCGCTGCCACGGTGCGTCCCTTGGCCGCTGCAATCGTGGCGAAGTTGAGCGCCAGCGCGTTGGTGTCCTCGACGCCGGCGCGCACGTCGTAGTAGTTCTTGGAGTAGCTGGAGGCCGCCCAGGCATAGCCGTTGTCCAGCAGGTAGCGCCGCATGATGGGGGTATCGACCGTCAGGCTGGCGCCGGTGCCCCGGTAGCCGTGTGCCCACATGACCAGCTTGCCGTTCCAGCCGGTCTTGGGTATTTCGATGCGGTAGGCCGCGCCGCCCAGGGTGCCGGCCCAGCGGTCGGTGTCGACGGCAGTGCCCGGCAGGGCGGCAAACGTGGTCTCGGCAACCGGCGTGTACACGCGCGTGTCCTGCGGGCGGGTTTCTTCCGGCACGATGGGCCTGGCATCGTCGCTGCCGCCGCAAGCGACCAGCGACGCCAGGCTGATGACGGCCAGGGCAGGGCGGAAAATATTCTTCTGCTTCATCAATGTCTCCGGTTGATGGCCGCAGCTGCGGCATGCTTGATTGCGCAAGCAGCTTAAGCCTGCGCTCAAAGCCATTCCTGTCGCTCAGACGACAAGGGCAGCCCCAGACATACCCTGATGAAAAATCAGAAAAACCGGATGTTTTTCAAAGCCGGGTTCAGGAAAATTGACGGCGCGCCAGGGCGATCAGCTTGGCTTGCATGCGGCCCCGCGCAGGGCATGTGCCGCCGCCGCCCGCAAGCGCCGTCAGGATTCGTCGCCGCCGGTCAGGCGCAGCAAATCCCCGCCCGTGCCCAGCGACAGCACGCCGCTCTTGGCATAAATGCCCAGCTTGGCGCGCGTGTCTACGATGTCCAGGTTGCGCATGGTCAGCTGGCCGATGCGGTCCAGCGGCGTGAACGCACCTTCGACCTTTTCCATGCTCAGCCGCTCGGGCTGGTAGGTCAGGTTGGCCGACTCGGTATTGAGGATCGAATAGTCGTTGCCCCGGCGCAGTTCGATGGTCACCTCGCCGGTGATGGCGCTGGCGACCCAGCGCTGGGCGGTCTCGCGCAGCATGATGGCCTGCGAGTCGAACCAGCGGCCCTGGTACAAGAGGCGCCCGAGGCGGCGGCCGCTGTCGCGGTACTGCTCGATGGTGTCCTCGTTGTGGATGCCGGTGACCAGCCGTTCGTAGGCGATGAACAGCAGCGCCAGGCCGGGCGCCTCGTAGATGCCCCGGCTCTTGGCTTCGATGATGCGGTTTTCGATCTGGTCGCTCATGCCCAGGCCGTGGCGCCCGCCGATGCGGTTGGCTTCCAGGATCAGTTCCACCAGGTCGGGGAATTCGACGCCGTTCAGCGCCACCGGACGGCCTTCCTCGAAGCGCACCGTGACCTCCTCGCGCCTGACCTCGACCTCGTCCTTCCAGAAGGCCACGCCCATGATCGGGTTGACGATCTTCATGCCGCTGCTCAAATGCTCCAGGTCTTTCGCCTCGTGCGTCGCGCCCAGCATGTTGGAGTCGGTCGAGTAGGCTTTTTCGGCCGACATCTTGTAGCCGAAGCCGGCCTGCGTCATGAATTCGGACATTTCGGCGCGGCCGCCCAGCTCGTCGATGAACAGCTGGTCGAGCCAGGGCTTGTAGATTTTGAGTGACGGATTCGTCAGCAGGCCGTAGCGGTAAAAACGCTCGATGTCGTTGCCCTTGTAGGTGCTGCCGTCGCCCCAGATGTTGACTTCGTCCTCCTTCATCGCCGCCACCAGCATGGTGCCGGTCACGGCGCGGCCCAGCGGCGTGGTGTTGAAGTAGGTCA
>JAQGNK010000370.1 GCA_028291905.1 Polaromonas sp. | reverse complement strand
ACCGGCGCTGGCCCGCAGGCTGGCCGGTATCTCGACATACTCGAAATGCAGGCCCTGGCTGGTGTCGTCCCAGACGATGGCCTTCATCTTGAGCAGTTCCACCACGCCCTGGAAGCCGTCTTCGCTGCCGACCGGAATCTGCACCGGCACGGCCACGCCCCTGAGCCGCTCGGCGATCTGCTGGCGCACCCGGAAGAAGTCGGCGCCGACCCGGTCCATCTTGTTGACGAAGGCAATGCGCGGCACCTGGTACTTGTTGGCCTGGCGCCAGACGGTTTCGGACTGCGGCTGCACGCCGCCGACCGCGTCATAGACCATCACCGCGCCGTCGAGCACCCGCATCGAGCGCTCGACCTCAATGGTGAAATCCACATGGCCGGGCGTGTCGATGATGTTGATGCGGTGCTCCGGGTAGTTGCCGGCCATGCCCTTCCAGAAGGCGGTGGTGGCGGCCGAGGTGATGGTGATGCCGCGCTCCTGCTCCTGCGCCATCCAGTCCATGGTAGCGGTGCCGTTGTGCACTTCGCCGATCTTGTAGTTGACGCCGGTGTAGAACAGGATGCGTTCGGTGGTGGTGGTTTTCCCGGCGTCGATGTGGGCGCTGATGCCGATGTTGCGGTAGCGCTCGATGGGTGTTTTTCGGCTCACGACAGGCTCCTGGGTAGCGGTGCATGCGGGTGGTTGGAGATGATTTTCAGATCACCGCAATTTTCTGCCCAAGGAAATAATCGCCCCGAATGGATGGGTTTTTCTGTAGGCGCAAGCGCTGTGTGGCGCCGGGATTTTTCCGCTTGGCGCCATCGCACTCATGCGCTGGTTCGGCCGACTTCGGCCAGATGCTCGGCCAGCAGCCTGGCCGCAGGCGACAGGGAGCGCTCGTCCTGAAAGCAGATGGCAAAGCGGCGCTGGGCCCAGGCATCGGTCAGCGGGATGATGCGCAAATTGAACGCTGCCGCCAGCGGTTGCGCCACCTCGCTGGGCACCACACTGATGCCCAGGCCCGACCGGACCACGCGCAAAGCGGCTTCAAAGGTAGAGACTTCCGCCCGGTAGCGAATCGCCCGCCCGGTAGCGGCGGCCGCCTGAGCCAGCATCAGGTACACCGCGCTGGCGGCAGGCAGGGCCACATGGTCGAAATCGAAAGAATCGACAAACGCCATGTCTGTGCGCCCGGTCAGCGGATGGCCTTCATGCGTCACGATGGCCAGATGATCGTGGCGGTACGGATAGGTTTGCAGACCCGAGAGATCGGCCGCATCCCAACACACGCCCAGCGACACGCTGCCTTCATGCAGGGCCTGCACCACGTCGCGGCTGTTGTGCTCCTTCACACTAACCCGAATGCCATGGTGGGCCGGATTTTTCAGAAATTCAGCGATGTCATCGGGCAGGAATTCCGCCACTGAAGACGTGGTGGCCATCAGCCGCACCAGGCCGGAGGCGCCCGAGGTGTAGGCGTTCATATCGTCCGTGATGCGCCGGGCGGCGCCCAGCAGCCCGCGCGCATGCTCGCGCAGGGTTTCGCCGGCGGCCGTGGGCTCGACGCCGCGCCGGATCCGCTTGAGCAACCGGCACCCCATGTCCTGCTCCAGCTGGGCCAGCCGCTTGCTGATGGCCGAGGGAACAATGTTTTCACGCTCGCCGACGCGGGCGATGCTGCGCGAGTCGCAGACCGCCACGAACAGCCGCAAGGTGGTCAGGTCCAGGTCTTTCATGGCTTGTCTCTCCAAAAATTCATACCCGGAGCAAACCAGGCGCAGTCCAAAACAACAGTTCCCGAATGGAAGTTTACAGATTTAAAAATACCACTTTCTATATTTAAAGGAACTTCTAGACTTCAATCCAGTGCTTTTTAAACCAGCCCAATCCATCACCACCTCTACGCCATGACTTCAACGACGCCTGCTTTCTCCAGTTCACTCGGCTCGTCCAATTCGTCCGCCGCCCGCACGCTGCCGGCGCGCGCCATCATCCGCGAAGTCGGACTGCGCGACGGCCTGCAAAGCATCGCCACCGTGATGCCAACCCGGCAAAAGCAGGAGTGGATTAGGGACGCCTACGCGGCCGGGCAGCGCGAGATCGAAGTGGGCTCGTTCGTGCCGCCCAGACTGCTTCCGCAATTGGCGGACACGGCTGAAGTGCTGGCCTATGGCAAGACCCTGCCCGGCCTCTTCACCTCGGTGCTGGTGCCCAACCTCAAGGGCGCCGAACGCGCCATCGAAGGCAGCGCCGACCTGATGATCCTGCCGCTGTCGGCCAGCCACGCGCACAGCATGGCCAACCTGAGAAAGACGCCCGATGAAGTCGTCGCCGAGCTGGGCCGCATCCGGGCTGCGCGCGACGCCGCCGGCAGCCGGACCCTGATCGAGGGCGGCGTAGGCACGGCCTGGGGCTGCACCCTGCAGGGCGATGTCGAAGTATCCGAAGTATTGCGCTTGCTGCAGGCTTTGCTCGACGCCGGCGCCGACCGCGTTAGCCTGGCCGACACGGTCGGCTATGCCAACCCCTACGCCGTCAGCACCCTGGTCGAGCAGGCGCTCAAGATCGCCGGCGACCGCTTTTGCTGCGGCCATTTTCACGACACCCGGGGCCTGGCGCTGGCCAATGCGGCGGCCGCCCTGCAGCTGGGCGTGACGCGCTTTGACGCGTCGCTGGCCGGCATTGGCGGCTGTCCGCATGCGCCGGGCGCCAGCGGCAACGCTTCCACCGAAGACCTGGCGTTCATGCTGGAGGCCATGGGCGTGGACACCGGCATCGACATCAGGGCCCTGCTAACCCTGCGCGCCCGGGTAGCGGGCTGGCTGGCCGGCGAAGCCACGCACGGCGCGCTGTGGCGCGCCGGGTTGCCGAAGAACTTCAAGCCTGCCGCCGCCCGCTGAATCCGTAGCAACTACTCAATACATCCTGGAGACACACGCCATGAGCCCAACCACCCTGCCGACCGGCCTTCCCCTAGAAGGCGTTCGCGTCATCGAGTTCACCCACATGGTCATGGGCCC
>JAQGNK010000351.1 GCA_028291905.1 Polaromonas sp. | reverse complement strand
GCCTGCGCCACATCGCCTGGGGGCCGGTCGCGGGCGGCAGCGCCACCGGCCAGCGCCTGCTCGGCATTGCCCTGCAGGCCGAGCATGACGACGCGGCGGCCAAGGCCGGCGCGCCGGTGCTGGCGGTGTTTGACGGCCAGCGGCTGGCAAGCCATGCGGCGGGCGCCGGCCAGCAACTCAAAGGCTACGGCGGCGACATCGCCTACGCCAACAGCCGCTTTGCCGTCAGCTGCCCGCGCGCCAACGGCGTGGCGCTGTGGCAGGCCGATGGGCAATGGAGCGATTTCATGGCGCTGGAAGAAGCCTGCGCCCTGACGGCCGCCCCTGGCCTGGATGCGGCGCACGGCCCCAGCCTGTGGGCCGGCGGCAAGGCCGCCGCGCTGGCGCGGGATGGCGAAGGCGGGCTGGCGTCATCGGCGCTGGACGGCCTGAAGCTGGACAACCACTGGGCGGCCTTGCGGGTCGGCAAGCAGGGGGCTGGAGCGAAATCATCCTGATCGGTAACTATTGCGGCACGATAACCAGACATGGATGAGTCAAATTGCTATTTAAAAAATAGCACCTTGCGCAGGCAGTACCTGCGCAGAAGCCCTAAAACCCTTAAAAACAGGTTTTAGCGCAAGCAAACCACCCTCAAGACCCCAGAAACTCCCCTATCGGCTTCAAGTCCTCCACCCGGTCGCAGATCGACTTGACAATCATCAGGATCGGCACGCCGAGCAGCAGGCCCCACACGCCCCAGAGCCAGCCCCAGGCCAGCAGGCCCATGAACACGGCCACCGGGCTGAGCCGGCTGGCGCGACTGGTGAGCCAGGGCGTCAGCAGGTTGCCGACAAAGGTGTGGATGACCAGCGACGCGCCGCCCACCGCCATCGCCATGTTGATCGAGCCGAATTGCATGAAGCCGACCAGCGCGCTGGCCGCCGCCGTGATCAGCGAGCCCAGGTAGGGCACCAGGTTCAGCACGCCGGCCACCACGCCCCAGACCATGGCGTTGTCCAGCCCCAGGAACAGCAGCGCCAGGCCGGTCAGCACCCCCACCAGGGCGCTGGTCAGCAGCTGCACCTGCAGGTAGCGCTGGATCTGCCCGGCAATCTCATGCAGCGCGTGCAGCGTGACCTTCTTCTTGCTCAGGCTGGAGCCGGCCAGCTTGAGCAGCTTGCGCCGGAAGGTGTCGCCCGACAGCATCAGGAAATAGGTCAGGAAGATCACCACCGTCATCTGCCCGATCAGCGCCAGCAGCCCCAGCGTGCCGGTCCACAGATAGTCGGTGATGTTGAAATGCGCCGCCTCGACCACGACACGGGTGGCGCCCCGGTTGGTGGTCGATGCCGCGCCGCTGTCCCGCGCCACCTGCTCGATCTGCGCGGCGGCCTTCTGAATCGTTTCCAGCGCGCTTTCGGACTTGCCGTTTTGGGTTTTGATCGCCTGGCCGAACTTCTTGACAGCAGCCGGCAG
The DNA here is from genome assembly GCA_028291905.1 of Polaromonas sp. Lineage (GTDB taxonomy): Bacteria > Pseudomonadota > Gammaproteobacteria > Burkholderiales > Burkholderiaceae_C > Polaromonas. Next base: position 6,467 of record JAQGNK010000351.1, on the reverse strand, counting down.
TTCCACCAGGAGCTGCGCCGCCTGCAGCCGCAGCACATAGGCGGCAGAGGCGATGGCGAACACCATCGCCAGCAGCAGCACCGCCGAGCTCAGCCAGCGTGGCACATGCCGCAGTTCGAGCCAGTTGACCATTGGCGACAGCGCATAGCTGAACAGCACGCTGAGCATCACCGGAATGAACACGTCCTTGGCCCAGTGCAGCATGAAGAGGCTGGCCAGAATCGCCAGCACCACCAGCGAGACACTGCGAATATCGACCGGCATGTGCAGCAGCAGGCGTTCCGGCCCCGCTTCTTCCAAGTCGGAATCCATCGCCGGCGCTAGCCCCTGCGCTGGCAAGACCGGGAGCGGGTCGGGTTGCGCCATCGGTGCTGGAGCCGGCGCTGGCGCCGTCAGCATGGTCTGTTGGGTCATCTGTGGTTTCCTTGTCTGCCTCTGGGGTGCCGGCCCACCAGTGCGCCGCATGCGGCTGGGGGCCATAAATATTGCATACGAAATACGCCCGCAACACCATAGGACGCCGGCCCGCGCCAGGGACAGCGCCAGGCGCGGCGCGCTACCGGCGGCAAGCTCATCTGGCGTTCATGCCGTTCGGGCGGTCAGCCGGCAATGGCATCGCGCACCGCGCCCAGCTGGCGGCGCGACACCGCCAGCAGCTCGTCGATGCCGTTGAGCCGCACCGCCCAGCCTTCGCCCTCCTCCGGGTCGAAATGCTTTTCCAGCGCCCGCACGGCGCGCCGGGCAATCAGCGCGTTGCGGTGGATCCGCATGAAGCGGCCGGCATGGCGCGCTTCCAGCTCATTGAGCGAGCCGTCGAGGATGTAGCTGCGGCGCAGGGTTCGCACGGTGATGTACTTGAGCTCGGCCTTGAAATAGAGCACCTCGGCCAGCGGCAGCCGCTCGGTGCGGCCCCGGTCCTGGATGATGAGCACGTCTTCGGCTTTCTCGGGGTTATCGGCGTTTTCAGGCTGCAGCGCAAATGCCGACTGCGTATGCCGCTCTACTTTTTGTAGCGCCTGCTGCAGCCGCGCAAGCCGCACCGGCTTGGTCAGGTAGTCCAGCGCCTCCAACTCGAAGGCCTGCACCGCATGCTCCGAATAGGCGGTGACGAAGACGATGGCCGGCGGACGGGCCAGGCCGGCCAGGGTTCTGGCCAGCGCCATGCCGTCGGTGCCTGGCATGTGGATGTCGAGCAGCACCGCATCGAAGGCTTGCTGGCGCAGCGCCCGCAGCGCCTCCACCCCGTCGGCGGCCTCGGCGGCGACCACGGCCGGCGGCGTCTGGCAGTCGGCCAGCAGGGTGCGTAGCCGCGAGCGGGCCAGGCTTTCATCATCGACCAGCAGAATCTTGAGTGGCGTCATTGGGGAATCTCCAGTCTGACCTGGAACAGGCCGTCCTTGAATGCGGTCCTGAACTGGGCCTGCACGTCATGCAGCAGAAACAGACGCTCGCGCACGTTGGTCAGCGCCAGCCCGTGGCCCGCCTGGCCGGTGCCGGCAGGGACCGAATTGGTCACCTTGATGACCACCTTGCCGCCACGCCGCGCAGTTGAAATCCTGATCTGCGCGCCGCTGGCGCTGGGCTCGACGCCGTGGCGCACCGCATTTTCAACCAGCGGCTGCAGCAGCAGCGGCGGCAGCCGCGCCAAGGCCGCGCCGGGGTCCAGATGCCATTCGACCCGCAGCCGCCCGCCGAAGCGGATCTGCTCGATTTCCAGGTAGCGCTGCGCCAGCAAAATTTCCTGCCCCAGCGTGACCGACTCGGCCGGGTCGGCCAGGGCACTGCGGAACAGCTCGCTCAGGTCTTCCAGCACCGCCTCGGCCTTGGCCGGCTCGGCCCGCACCAGGGCAATCGCGCTGTTCAGGGTGTTGAACAGGAAATGCGGCCGGATGCGCGACTGCAGCTCGGCCAGCCGCGCCGCCGTGGCGGCCGGCGTGCGGGCCTTGTCGCGCCAGAACAGCCCGGCCACCACCATCGCCGACATCAGCGTGCCGGCTGCCGCGCTGGCCCACCAGGGCGGCGCCGGCAGCAGGCCGATCAGCACCAGCACGCCGCAGCCGTACAGCCCGGCCAGGGCGCCCAGCCCCATGCCGGCCAGCCACTGGTGCAAGGGCTGAAGCCGGCTCAGCCGGCCCTTGATGGCGCAGACCGCCAGCAGCCAGAGCAGCGTGGCCGGCAGCACGCCGCCGGTCAGCAATGAAAAGCGCATCAGCCAGTCCAGCAGATCGCCTGCGCCAAACATCACGCCCACACCCACCACCGCCTGCACGAACAGCACCACCCGCAGCACCACGCCGACATGGCAGGCATCGAACATGCTGGCAAGCGGCACGAAGGGCGCATAGGGCGCGGGGCCAGCGCCATTGGCCGGCGCCAGGGCGCCGTGCAGCGTCGAGTCAGTGAAGTTCTGTGAGGCGGTCATGGGTAGCATTGAAAAAATAATCGGCGCGCTTGCTATGTCCTGCAAAGGAAGGGCCAGCAAGCCGCACGGATAAAATTATGCTGATGAGTATTGCACCTGGCGCGGCCTTCATGCCATGGGGTGAACTACTATTTCAGCCCTCTACCGCCGCGCAGCCCCGCCGGCTGCCCACTGGCAGATGCAGCGCCTACCCTCAACCGGCCCCAGACTGCCCCCGACAAGAAAGCCCGACATGAATCAGTTCGACAAAAAATCCCAAGCCTGGTCCGCCCTGTTTTCAGAGCCGATGAGCGACCTGGTCAAGCGCTACACCTCCAGCGTGTTCTTCGACAAGCGGCTGTGGCAGGCCGACATTGCCGGCTCGCTGGCCCATGCCGAGATGCTGGCCGCCCAGGGCATCATCGCGGCAAGCGACCATGCCGCCATACAGCGAGGCATGGCCCAGATCACGGCCGAGATCGAGGCCGGCGGCTTTGAATGGAAGCTGGACCTGGAAGACGTGCACCTGAACATCGAGGCCCGGCTGACCCAGCTGGTCGGCGACCCCGGCAAGCGCCTGCACACCGGCCGCTCGCGCAACGACCAGGTCGCCACCGACGTGCGCCTGTGGCTGCGCGGCGAGATCGACCTGATCGGCGGCCTGCTGATTGATCTGCAAAAGGCACTGGTCGAGATTGCCGAGAAAAATGTCGAAGTCATCCTGCCTGGCTTCACTCACCTGCAGGTGGCCCAGCCGGTGAGCTTTGGGCACCACATGCTGGCCTATGTCGAGATGTTCAGCCGCGACGCCGAGCGCATGCTCGAAGTGCGCCGGCGCGTCAACCGCCTGCCGCTGGGCGCCGCCGCGCTGGCCGGCACCAGCTACCCGCTGGACCGCGAACGCGTCGCCGTCACCCTGGGAATGGTCGATGAGCAGGGCCGGCCACAGGTTTGCCAGAACAGCCTGGACGCGGTGAGCGACCGGGATTTCGCGATTGAATTCACCGCTAGCGCTTCATTGGCGATGATCCATATTAGCCGCTTCAGCGAGGAGCTGATCCTGTGGATGAGTCAGAACTTCAGCTTCATCCACATCGCCGACCGCTTCACCACCGGCTCGTCGATCATGCCGCAGAAGAAAAACCCCGACGTGCCCGAACTCGCGCGCGGTAAGACCGGCCGCGTCGTCGGCCACCTGATGGGCCTGATCACCCTGATGAAGGGCCAGCCGCTGGCCTACAACAAGGACAACCAGGAAGACAAGGAGCCGCTGTTCGACACGGTGGACACGCTCAAGGACACGCTGCGCATCTTTGCCGAGATGGTCGGCGGCATCACCGTCAAGCCCGAGGCCATGGAGCGCGCCGCCCTGCGCGGCTACGCCACCGCGACCGACCTGGCCGACTACCTGACGAAAAAGGGTTTGCCGTTTCGTGACGCGCATGAAACCGTCGCCCACGCGGTCAAGGCCGCGACGACGCACCAGGTCGATCTGTCGGAGCTGCCGCTGGCGGTGCTGCAGGGGTTCAATGCGTCGATTGAGAAGGATGTGTACGACGTGCTGAGCCTGCGCGGCTCGCTCAATGCGCGGAATATCTTGGGCGGCACGGCGCCTAGTCAGGTGCGGGCGCAGATTGCGCGGCACCGGGCGCGGCTGGGGTGATTCCGGGATTTATTGTTGGTTGGCGTCAAAACCGAGGAAACCGCCCATGGCGATTCAAGCTTGAGATTGACGGCGGGCAAAAATTCGAACCGGCAGGTTAACCACCTGCAAGCCTTTTCAGGCAAATCATCAAGTAAATTTCTGACAAAACTTGTCGCTTTTGTATCTTTTAATTAGATGACCGGGAATGAATGATCAGCTTGGCGCTGTCCAGCAATGACCAGCGCTTCAACGCTGCAGACTGCCTGACTGGCTTGATTCATCCACGCTAACTGATTACCCGGAGATACGCATGTTTCGTCTATCTATTTTGACTTCCGCCACGCTGGCGCTGACGCTCGGCTTGGCAGCCTGCGGGGGCAGCGGCGATTCCCCAACGCCCACCCCTGCGCCCACGCCTGTGGTTACGGTTCCGGTAGGCGATGCCATCGCCCTGACAGTTTCAGGACGCCTGACCTCTTTCAACCGCACCACGCCAGGTACGCAGGTAGGCACAGTCGCTGTCACCGGGCTGGCTGGCGGCGAAACTTTGCTGGGCATTGATGTCCGGCCAGCCAACGGCGCCTTGTATGCCCTGGGCAGCAACGGCGGCATCTACCGCGTGGACCCGGCTACGGGCGTGGCCACCCTGTCGAGCACCCTGCGTGCTGCCACCGGCGACGACAACCCGTTCACCGCCCTGTCGGGCACAAGCTTCGGCATTGACTTCAACCCGGTGGCCGACCGCTTGCGGGTGGTCAGCGATACCGGTCAGAACCTGCGCATCAATGTGGAAACCGGCGACGCCATCACCGATGGCGCCGTCTCTCCCGCAGGCGCCGCCGTCTCGGCTTCGGCCTATACCAATGCCTTCCCCGGCACCACCAGCACGCGCCTGTTCAGCCTCAACCTCGGCACCGGCACGCTGGACCTGCAGGACCCGCCGAACAGCGGAACGCAGGTTGGCGGCCCGCCGCTGGGCGTCACCGCCACTGGCACGAACGGCTTTGACATTGATGGCCGCACCAACACCGGCTATGCAGCCCTCACCGTGGGCGGCACCACGTCGCTCTACCGCATCAACCTGGCTGCTGCCGCGCCTGCAGCGGCAGCCACGCTGGTCGGTGGCATTGCCGGCGGCGAAGCGATTCGGGGCCTGGCGCTGGTGCAGCCCACGCGCATGAACGCGGTCGCCCTTCTCAGCGGCAACCGGCTGGCCGGGTTTGATCCACGCACGCCAAACACGCTGACCAGCGATGTCGCCATCACCGGCATGGAGCCGAACGAATGCATGCTCGGGATCGATGTGCGTCCTGCAGATGGCCAACTCTGGGGACTGACCTGCAAAGGGCGCCTGTACACGCTGAATCCCGACACTGGCGCAGCGACTTTCCGCGCCGCGCTGGCCGCCGATCCTGCCGACACCACCGCGCCTTTCACCGGACTTGACGGCAGCCTCATGCTGAGCGTTGACTTCAACCCGGTGGCCGACCGCATGCGCATCATCACGCCTGCCGGGCAGAGCCTGCGCATCAACGTCGCCACCGGCGCGACCACCACCGACGGCACCATCAACCGCGCCAGCGCACCGGCGTCGGTGGTTGCCGCCGCCTACGGCAACAATTTCGCCGGCACCACCGCCACCACGCTGTACGACCTGGACGCCAACGCCGACGTGCTGGCAATCCAAAGCCCGCCGAATGACGGCACGCTGGCCAATGTCGGGGCATTGAACATCGACATCACCAGCATCGCCGGCCTGGACATTGCTGGCGGCGACAACGGACTGGTGCTGGCGGCATTGCGGGCCGGCACCACCGGGCCTTTCCTGCTGCACACGATTTCGCTGGCCACCGGCGCGGCCACGCCCTACCTCAATACCAGCGGCACCACCCTCGCGTCGCAAATCGGCGGCGCCAACGGCCCGGTGGTGCTGGACCTGGCGATTCGCCCTTGAGTTGACGCACGGTAGCTGACTGATAACCGGCTGGCACCAAGCGAATGCTTGGAGCCAGCCGGTTTTTTTCGGCATGTCCAGGCCCTTCTGGCGCCTGAAGCGGCAACAATTCCGGGTAGGAACGGACGCAGATCGATGCGCCGAACGCAATGCCGTGCCTGCGGGGCATCAACCATCCGGCGCCCGACAATGCGGGCGCCAGTGACCAGAAGCGCGAAGCACAATGGTCAACGTAGCCGCGACATGTAGCCAGTACCAGTTGCCACCATCACGAAGAATTTGTTATGTTTTGTGCCTGCAGCGCAGGTCCAGCCTGCGTACGCCGCTATTAAAATCATATCAAATACCATATATAGGCCCGGAGCGCACAGACCTGATCTTCATCAGCACCCGATCTGCCGAACCAATTCACCCTTCCATAATGCAACAAAGTACCGGCAATCCCACCCTCCGGTCCCAGCTCCAGG
>JAQGNK010000310.1 GCA_028291905.1 Polaromonas sp. | reverse complement strand
TACAGCTTTTGCGCCCTTTCCTTGAAAGCCGGCACCGTGATGCTCTCGGTCAGTTCGCTGGCGACCAGTCCGGGGCAGATCGTGGTCACCCGCACCTTGCCGGCGCATTCCTGGCGCAGGCCTTCGCTGATGGCGCGCACCGCAAACTTGGTGCCTGAATACACCGCGCTTCCGGGGCCGACCGTCAGTCCGGCGACCGACGAGATGTTGATGATGTGCCCGCTGCCCTGTGCCAGCATGCCGTCCAGCACCGCATGGATGCCGTGGAGAACGCCCTTGATGTTGACATCGATCATGCGGCTCCAGTCGCCGACGCAGCCCTGCGCCAGCATGGAAATCGGCATGATGCCGGCGTTGTTGACCAGCACGTCGATGCGGCCAAAGCGCTCGCGGGCCGCCGTGGCAAGCGCCTCCAGCTCTTCCACCTTGGTCACATCAGCCGCTGCCCAGAGCGTGTTGTCGCCGAATTCGGCAGCCAGCCGGGCCAGGCGGTCCGTGCGCCGCGCCGCCAGCACCAGCCTGGCGCCGTGCTGCGCCAGCCGGCGCGCGCAGGCCTCGCCAATGCCGCTGCTGGCGCCGGTGATCATCACGACCTTGCCTTGAATTGAATCCATGTCCCTGTCTCCTTTTGCGATTGATGACCGGCCTCGGGCTTACCCTGGTGCCGCCAGTTAAATTTATACACTAATCTAAAGTTTGTTTAATAAAAATTTGATCTCAAGTCAAACGAAGGCTGCCAGCGCCAGAAAATCCGCCGATAGACTGCCACCCATCCACCACAAGGCCCAGGCGATTGATTTGCAGCCACAACGGAAAAGAACATGAACAAGCAAGACATCGAGCATTTTTTACACGCCCAGGTCAAGGCCTGGAATGCGGGCGACAAGGAGGGCTTTTTTGCCGCCTACGCCCAGGCAGCGCCCCAGGGCCTGCAAATCGAACATGTCGGCCGGCCAATGGCCGACGGCTGGCCGGTGCTCGAAGGCATGTGGGCGCAGCAGAGCGCCAGGATTGAAATCGAAGAGGTGCTGATGGTCATCAATGGCAAGGAAGCCGCCTGCCACAACCGCAACAAGGTGCGCGGTACGGCGATGGCGATCGAGACCATCGAGTTCTACAGCTTTGACGCCGGGCGGGTCGTCGTGCGTTATTTCATCCAGCAGCCTTGAGCGCCAGAACCATGAACACCGTGGATCAACCCCGTATCGAGAATTTCATGACTGGCCAGGTGGCAGCCTGGAACCGGCATGACAAGGCCGGCTTCATGGCGCTGTACCGGGAAATGGCGCCCGAATTGCTGGACATCCAGTATGCCGGCCGGCCCCGGCAGGAAGACGGCTGGCTGGTGATCGAGGAGATGTGGGACAAGCACAACCACCAGATCACGCTGCAAGTGGGCATGACCATCATCAACGGCCATGAGGCGGCGGTCCAGCATGGCAACCTGATCAATGGCACGGACCAGTCCATTGAAAGCATCGAGACCTACCGCTTTGAGCCGGGGCGGCTGTATGTCTGCTACTTCCTCAAGCCACCGGCAGGCGATGGGGTAGATACCCGCCAGTTCAGGGGATTTGCGGACGCGCCCTGACCCCGCTGGCGCGAAATTGGCCTGGCCTTCAATCACGGTGCGCAAGTCGCCCGGCAGTCTTTTGCTACTGAATCCATAGCTGCTCGCGCAGTAGGTACATGCGCCAGAGGCCTATTTGATGCTCGAAAATTGTTTGCCGGGCATGCAAACCGGTGCGCGCTGATTCAAGAGGCCCTGGGCAGGCGCGTGGCCTGCCAGGCGCCCAGGGACAGCACGGCGCCGGTGAGCCAGAACACCGGCCCCACCCCGAGCGCGGCGCCGATGGCGCCAAACGTCAGCGGCATCACCAGCGTGGACAGATGAACGAAGGTGGTGCGCAGGCCCATCGCTTCGCCCTGGCGGTCCGGCGGCGTGACCTGGTGCAGCGTGGACATCACCGCCGGCTGAATCGCGCCCAGCGCAATTCCCAGCAAGGCGGCGCAGCCGGCCATCGCCCAGGCGCTGTCCAGCAGCGGATACACCGCGAACATGGCCGCCGTCATGGCCAGCGCCACGCCCATCATCAGGCGCGGCGACAGCCGTTCAGCGACCAGCGGGATCAGCAGGCGCACCGCCGCGGAGGCAATGGCGTAAGCGGCCAGCACCATGCCGATGGCCGAGGCGCTCAAGGCCCGTTCGTGGCCCAGGATGGGCAGTGCAAAGCTGTGCGCATCCCAGGTCGCGGCGATCAGCCAGTTGATGAACAGCAGGCGCCGGTAGTCGGGCAGGCGCAGCAGATCCCAGGCTTTTGCAGGCGGGCCTGCGCTGGCCGACGCTGGCTTAGGCACGATGGCTTCGCGCGGCACCCAGCGGGTGAACACCAGCGTCAGCAGCGGCAGCAGCGCCAGGGCCGCAAAGGCCGTGCGAAAACCGGCATGGTCAATCAGCACGCCGGCCATCATCGGCCCGGCAAAATTGGCGATGGCGGGCGCCAGGGCAATCCAGCTGAAGATGCGCAGCCGCTCCGCCGGGTTGCGGGCCAGCCGGCCGGCACTGCGCTGCAACGCGATCATGCCCAGGCTGGAGCCCGCGCCCACCAGCAGCGCGGCGATGCACAGCGCCAGAAGATGCCCGGACAAGCCAGCGACCAATGCCCCGGTGAACGACAGCGCCAGCGCCAGATGCACCGGCCGGTGATAACCCAGCCGGTCCGCCATGCGCCCGGCCGGCAGCGCCAGCAGCACCGGCAGCACCGCGAACAAGGCCATCAGCATGCCCAGAACGGTGGCGCCCATGCCCTGCTGCAGGGCCTGCAGGGGAATCGCCATGCGCGCGCCGTTCAGGCAGCCGTGCAGCCCCACCTGGCAACCCACCAGCGCAATGACGGTCGAGCGGCTGATGCCCCCTTGATCAAGTGAAGCCGCCGCTTCAGGCTTCATAAGCGCGCTGCGCCTGGGTCATGCGCCCGCCGGCCAGCATCAGCGCGCAAAACATGTTGAGTTCGACCACTTCGGGAGTCGTGAAATAGAGGTTCAGTTCGGCGAAGACGGTTTCATCAATCGCCAGCGGGTCCGATGCGAACAGCTCGGCATAGCGCAGGGCCGCACACTCGGCCGGACTGAAACGCGCATCGTCCGACGAGAGGCAGGCGATATCCGCCTCGGTCACGTCGCCGCTCTTGCGCGCCACCTGGCAGGCGCGGCAGGTGGTGAAGGCTGAAATGCGCAGGCGCACCAGTTCGCGCAGCCGGGCATCGAGAATGCCGTGGTTGTGCATCTGGTCCAGCGTGGCCAGCCACGCCTCGGCGAGCGCCGGACGGTGCGCCCACACCTGGATCGGCAGGGTGGAGCTGAGCATGCGGGTCTGCACGCCCTGCGCCACCGCTCCAGCCAGCGCCGGCGGAAAATCCGCCAGAGCGATCATGGGCAGCAAAGCCATCGCTTGACCCAGGCTTAAAGCCGCTCGATGATGGTGGCCGTCGCCATGCCGCCGGCGCAGCAGATCGACTGCAGGCCGTAGCGCGCGCCCCGGCGTTCCATTTCATGCAGCAGCGAGGTCATGATGCGCGCACCGCTGGCGCCCAGCGGATGGCCCAGCGCGATGGCGCCGCCATTCACATTGAGCTTGTCATGCGGCACGCCGATTTCCTTCATCCAGACCATGGGCACCGGCGCAAAGGCTTCGTTGACCTCGAACAGGTCGATGTCGTCCAGCGTCAGCCCGGCCTTGGCCAGCACCAGCCGCGTCGCGGCAATCGGGCCGGTCAGCATCAGCGTCGGGTCAGACCCGACCGTGGCCACGGCCCGGACACGGGCGCGGGGCTTGATGCCCAAGGCCTGGGCCTTGTCTGCCGACATCAAGAGCAGCACGGCCGCGCCGTCGGAGATTTGTGACGAGTTGCCGCCGGTCAGGCGGCCATCGGGGCGAAAGCTGCTTTTCAGCGTGGCCAGCTTCTCGGCGGCCGTGCCAGGGCGAATGGTCTCGTCGGCCGCGAACAGCGGCGCGTCGCCTTCCAGCGATTTTTCACGCAATTCGGCCACCGGCACCGGAACGATCTCGCGCTTGAACCAGCCTGCCGCCGCCGCTGCGGTGGCGCGACGGTGGCTTTCCACCGCAAACGAGTCGAGCGACTCGCGGCTGAGCTGCCACTGGTCGCACAGGCGCTCGGCGGCTTCGCCCTGGCCGGTCAGTTCGTAGCGCTCGGCGGCCATCCAGCCGAAAGCCTCGCCATGCAGGTCGCGGTTGCTGCCCATGGGCACGCGGCTCATGTTCTCGGCGCCGCCGGCCACCACCACATCGGCCGCGCCGCTGGCGATCAGGCCGGCGGCCACGTGCACCGCCGCCTCACCCGAGCCGCACTTGCGGTCAATCGTCAGGCCGGGAATCGACACCGGCCAGCCCGCGCCCAGCAGCGCGGTGCGGGCGATGTTGGCCGACTGCTCGCCGATCTGCGTGACGCAGCCGAAGATCACGTCATCCACCACATCCGGCGTGATGCCGGCGCGCCTGACCAGCTCGCCGATCACCAGCGCGCCCAGATGGTCGGCGCGCACGCCGGCCAGGCTGCCCCGGAACTTGCCGACCGGCGTGCGCGCCGCGCCGACGATGACGACATCGCGGCTCACAGCGCGCTGCCCTTCATGCCGGAGCCCGGCACGCGCTGGCCGTTTTCATACTTGTACACGCCCTGGCCGGTCTTGCGGCCGTAGCGCCCGGCCGCCACCATCTTGATGATCAGCGGGCACGGACGGAACTTGTCGCCCAGGGTCTGGTGCAGGTATTTCAGCACCGCCAGCCGGGTGTCCCAGCCGGTCAGGTCGCCCAGCTCCAGTGGCCCCATCGGGTGGTTGAAGCCCAGGCGCAGCGCGGTGTCGATGTCCTCGGCGGTGGCGGTGCCCTCCTGCAGCATCCACATGGCCTCGTTGCCCGCCAGCGCCGACATGCGGCTGGTCGTCAGGCCGGGTGACTCGCTCACCACGATCGACTGCTTGGTGATCGCGTCGCAGTAGGCTCGCGTCGTCGCCACCGTCTCGTCGCTGGTGGCCAGGCCGCGCACCAGTTCGACCAGTTTCATCTTGTGAACCGGGTTGAAGAAGTGCATGCCGACCACGTTTTCCGGCCTGGCGACCGCCGTGGCGATCTCGGTGACGCTCAGCGCCGAGGTGTTGGTGGCATAAATCGCCCCGTCGGCCATTTCCGCAGCGGCTTGCGCCAGCACCACCTTTTTCACGGCCAGGTTTTCCGACACGGTCTCGACCAGAAGTTGCGCGCCCGCCGCTGCGGCCGTGAGGTCGGTCTGTATCGACAGGCGCAATTTGGCGGCCTCGGCCGCAGCGGCCTCGACCTTGCCGAGCTTGACGCCGTCGTCAAGGATCTTGTAAATGCCCTGCTGGGCTTTTTCAAGGGCCTGGCCATTGCTGTCCACCAGCGTGGTGGCAAAGCCCGAGGCCGCAAAGGCGTGGGCAATGCCCGTGCCCATCAGGCCGGCGCCGACCACCACCACTTTATTGTTTTGCAAACTCATATCAGTTTTCTCCGTTCATGCAGGTTCGATGGCCGACACCGTGTTGCGCAAGCTGCCAATGCCCTCCACGCTTGCCTCCACCACATCGCCAGGGTTCAGGAAACGGCCCGTGCCGTGGCCGGTGCCTTCTGGCGAGCCGGTGAACAGCACGTCGCCGGATTCAAAAGCGGAGCGCTCGTCAACAAAGCGCACCAGCTCGGCCACATTCCAGGTCATGTCGCCCGACGAGGCGTCCTGGCGCGTCTCGCCGTTCACCTTCAGGGTCAGGCGCAGGCTGGGGCTGCCTTCGGGAAATTCATCCCGCGTGACGATCCACGGCCCGAGCCCGGTGGTGCGGTCCTGGCTCTTGGCCGCGAACAAATCCATGCCCACGCCGGGCGGGCCGCTGCGCTGCAGGTCGCGTGCGCTCACGTCGTTGCCGACGGTGTAGCCCAGCACGCTGGCCAGCGGGTTCTGGCGGTCCACCTTCTCGGCGCCAATCACCGCCACCAGCTCGACCTCGTGGTCGAGCTCCCGGGTCAACGGCGGGTAGCGGATCGGGTCGTTGGCGCCAATCAGCGCGCCGTAGGCCTTGAGGAAGGCTATCGGCTGGTGGTGGGACTTCATGCCGAAGTCAGCCGCCATGTGCTTGGCGTAATTGGCGCCGGCAATCATCACCCGGTTGACTTTTTCAATCGGCGGCAAGAGCCGCACACTGTCCAGTGGCCGGGCCGGGCCGGCCATCCGCAGCGCCTCGGCGCCCTTGCCGCGCGTGAGCGCAGGCGCCCAGTCGGCGAAGGCGCCGGCAATCGGCGTTACTTCGTTCCGCCCGGTGTCCACCACGGCCCAGAACGGCGCGCCGCCGTCTTCTGTGCAGCGCGCGATTTTCATGCGCTCACCAAGGCTGGCTTGAGGGCGGTTGCGCCAACTTTCGACGGGTCCAGATGCAGCAGTTCGCAGGCGTTCTTCCAACGGATTTTTTGCAGGTCGTCGTCCGACAGCTTCAAGCCATCGGTCAGGTCATGGCGAATCGCGTCGCTGCCGCCAAAGTTGCTGCCGTACAGGATGCGGTCGGCGCCGATGACCTCGATCAGCGCCTGGCGCATCGGCAATTCGTGCAGTTCCACGTCGAAATAGAAGTTGCGCAGGTAGTCGAGCACCGGCTTTTTGTTGTGGAAGACATCCAGGTTCGGATTGGTCTGCGCCAGGCGGCCGAGCTGGTAGGGCACGAAGCCGCCGCCGTGGGTGATGTAGACCTTGAGCTTGGGGAAACGGTCAAACACGCCGCCGTTGACCAAATACCAGAAGGCTTTGGTTTCGTCGTAGTTCATGCCGACGATGGCGGTGGTTTCGTAGCGGTCGGTGTTGGCCTTGTCGCCCCAGGTGACGGACTGGTTGTAGCCATGCACGAACATCGGCAAATCGAGGTCGCACAAGGCTTCCCAGACCGGGTCCATCTCTTTGGAGTCGAATTCCAGCCCGCCGAAGTTCGAGCCGCCCGCGCCCAGGCCCTTGGCGCCCAGCTGGGTGCAGGCGCGGCGGATTTCCTAGGCGGCTTCCACCGGGTTCTGCAAGGCGGCCTGCGCCCAGAACATCAGGCGGTCCGGCGCTGCCGAGCAGTATTCGGACAGGACGTCATTGACCTTGCGGGCGAACGGCAGCGCGTAGTCCAGCTCGGTCCAGTACATGTAGCAGTGCGACGGCACCGACACCACCTGGGCATTCTGGCCGGCGGCATCCATGCCGGCCAGGCGGGTGTTGGGGTCGCGCCAGCGCGAGGTGTATTCATTGACGCTCAGGGCCTTGCCTTCGGC
>JAQGNK010000304.1 GCA_028291905.1 Polaromonas sp. | reverse complement strand
GCCTGCGCCGGCAGGCCCTGCGCGACCCGGCTGGCTCCGCCTGGCCGGCCCTGCCGGTGTGGCTCAGCGTGGTGGTGGGCATGGCCTGGCTGGCGGTGGTGGTCAGCCTGCTGTCGCTGCTGCTGGGCTATGTCGCTTTTGGCAGCTTTTTGGTGCACCAGATGGCGTGGATGCTGGTGGTGGTCGGGTCGGCCTATTTGCTGGCGGTGCTGATCGATGACGTGTTCATGACGCTGCTGTGCCCCAGGAGCGCCGCCGCCGATGCGGCGGCGCTGGCGGACGCGGCGCCTGGGCAACCGGTCTCGACGATTTTCCGGCTCCGGGAACAAGCCGCCGTGCTGCTGGCCGGGGTGGGCCGGGTGCTGGTGCTGGGGGTGGCGCTGCTGCTGCTGCTGGCGCCCTTTGGCGAAGGCCCGATGGAGCTGTTCCAGCGCGCCGACAAGCTGCATGAGGGCATTTCCATCGGCGAGTTCCTGATTCGCCCGGTGTCGGTGCTGCAGGCCCTGCTGGTGATGGTGCTGGCGCTGTTTGCGGTGCATCTGTTCAAGCGCTGGCTGACCCGGCACTACCTGCCCACCACCTCGATGGAGGTCGGCATGCAGGTGTCGGTGGCCACGCTGTTCGCCTACGCCGGCAATGTGATGGCGGTGTCGATGGGGCTGGCGGCCGTGGGCATCGGCCTGGAGCGGCTGGCCTGGGTCGCCAGCGCGCTGTCGGTGGGCATCGGTTTCGGCCTGCAGGCGGTGGTGCAGAATTTTGTCTCGGGCCTGATCCTGCTGGCCGAGCGGCCGGTGAAGGTCGGCGACTGGGTGTCCCTGGGCGGCATCGAGGGCGACATCCGGCGCATCAATGTGCGGGCCACCGAGATCCAGATGGGCGACCGCTCCACCGTCATCGTGCCCAATTCGGAATTCATCACCAAGACGGTGCGCAACGTGACCCATGCCAATCCGCTGGGGGTGGTGCAGTTCAAGCTGCCCATGCCGCTCTCGACCGACCCGGACCAGGTGCGCAGCCTGGTCCTGGCCGCTTTCGTGGAAAACGAGGAAGTGCTGGACACGCCGGCGCCCACGGTGCAGCTCGACGGCATCGACGCTACCGGCCTGATCTTCAATGCCTCGGGCTTCGTGAATTCGCCGCGCATCGCCTACGGCGTTCGCAGCGCCTTGCTGTTCGACGTGCTCAAGCGCCTGCGCGAGGCCGACATTGCCCTGGCCAAGCCGCCGGCGCTGGTGCTCAGGGAGGCGCCCGGCCGGCTGGCGGCCGAGGCAGCGCCAAGTGTTCCGGCAGTGCCGGGAATGCCCGCAGCGTAGCCATGCTGGCCCGGACCGGCCCCGCCTGTGCCCCAGGCTTGCACTGCCGGGTTTGCGGGCGTACATTGAGCCCGTCAGGCGCACGGGCTGCTTATTTTTAACTCCAGGAGACTTCCCAATGACCACATCCCCAACCCCCGCCAAAGGCAACGACTTCATCCGCTGGGTGGAGGAGAAGTCCGAAGTCGTCATGGCCGACCTGGGCGACAAGTTCCCGCCCGCCACCGTTGGCGTCGATGCGCTGCATGCCGAAACCTCCAGCCAGCGGATCGAGGAGGTGCTGCTCGGCCACGAGTTGCCCGATGAAGAGCTGCTGGAGGAACTGGCCGCGCTGGAAGCGATTCCGCCCTTGAGCGACGAGGAACTGGCCCGCCAGGCCCTGGAGGACGGCGGCGGCGACGCCGATCCGGCCACCCCTGAATAAGCTTGTGAGCAAGAACGCGTTTGTTTTAACCGGCAATCAACTTTTTAGAGCCGATTCACCCTGCCTGGAAAATGCCGCCCAGGCTCGCTCGGATTCGGGGGCGGCCCCATCCCGGCCTTCCCTCAGTGGGGAAAGAAGAAACACGGGGGGCAGCGGGGAAACTGGCGAAATTGAATAAAAACGGCTAGAGCGCAGGTAGTGCCTGCGCTAGCAGCTATTGATTCAGTAGTGCCCAAGCTGTCCTGCCGACGCCGTTGCAAGTCAGGGTGAAGCCGATTCAGCAGAAAAAAGGCTTCTGGCGCAGGCAGGCAGTGCGCATTCAGCTATCGATTCGGTAGCAATCAGGCCGCTGTATTGAGGGCAGAGGGATGTGGCTGTAGTTCAGTGGCTTGCCTTGGCAGCAGCCGAACCCTGGCGCATCGCCCTCCCGCGCTGTCAGACCGCGCTGCGGTGCCGCTCGATGCAGGTCTGCAGCACGTCGTCGGTGCCGCGCTGCCACCAGTTGCCGGTCGAGAAGATCTCGACCTCGCTGTGGCAGGCAAATCCATTGGCCTCGACCCAGCCGCGAATGCGCGGGATGTCGATCACGCCGTCGCCCATCATGCCCCGGTCGTTCAGCAGGTCGGCGGTCGGGGTGAGCCAGTCGCAGACGTGAAAGGCCATCAACCGCGACTTGCCGGCGCGCTCGATCTGGGCCTGCAGCTTCGGGTCCCACCAGACGTGATAGACATCCACCGCCACGCCCAGCGCGCCCGACAGGTCGGGGTCGAGCGCGTCGCAGACATCGAGCGCCTGCTCCAGGGTGTTGATGCAGGCCCGGTCGGCCGCGTACATCGGGTGCAGCGGCTCGATGGCCAGCGGCATCCGGCTGGACTTTGCATATTCGAGCAGCTCGGCAATGCCGTCATGCACCTGGCTGCGCGACAGGGCGATGTCCTTGTGCGCGGCCCGGC
>JAQGNK010000266.1 GCA_028291905.1 Polaromonas sp. | reverse complement strand
AAGGGCAGGGCCAGGCCGATGGCCGCGTTGCCGACAGCGCCGGCGCTTCCAGCGGCCTGCTGGGCCGGGGACCGCAGCTGTTCATGCTCGACGGCGTTCCGGCCAGCGGCAAGACCATCCAGCAGGTGCTGGAGGCCCTGCGCCAGCAAGTCGCGCTGGTGGCGAAGGATGGCGTGAGCGAGGCTGAGCTCAATCGCGTCAAGACGCAGTGGGTCGCCAGCGAAACCTACAAGCTCGACTCGGTGTTCAGCCAGGCGCGCGAACTCGGCTCGAACTGGGTCCAGGGCCTGCCGCTCGATGCCAGTACCCGCCTGATCGCCCAGTTGCGCACCGTGACCGCCGGCGAGGTGCAGGCGGTGGCCGGCAAATACTTTGGCGATGACCAGATGACGGTATCGACCCTGCTGCCGCAACCGATGGACCCTAACCGCAAGCCGCGCCAGCCGGCTCCCTCCGGCGCCAAGGAGCTGCATTGAGCAGCATTGCCTTGCAACGAATGAATTGATTCCCCATGATGACTGCTGCTAAAACCATAGCTGCTCGCGCATTATTCGTATGCGCTGCAGGCCTTTTTGTTCATATATCGGCGTTGGCGGCCATTCCGGTCCAGCACTGGACGCAGCCCGGCGGCGCGCAGGTGTACCTGATCGAAAGCCCGGCCATTGCGATGGTCGACGTGCAGATCGATTTTGATGCCGGCAGCCGGCGCGATCCGCCCGAGCAGGCCGGGCTGGCCAGCATGACGGCGGAGCTGCTTGAAAAGGGCGTGCGCGCCAGCACTGCCGAGCCGGCGCTCGATGAAAACGCGCTCGGCGAGGCCTGGGCCGACCTGGGCGCGCAGTTTGGCGCCGGCGCAACCTCTGACCGCATGAGCTTTTCCCTGCGTTCCCTGACCGACCCGGCGCTGCTCGACAAGGCGGTGGCGCTGGCGGCGCGCGAGATGGCCGAGCCGGCCTACCCGGACGCTGTCTGGCAACGCGAGCGCCAGCGGCTGCAGGCTGCGCTCAAGGAGTCCTACACCCGTCCGGGCAGCGTGATTGGCCGGGCTTATGCGCAGGCCGTCTATGGCACGCATCCCTATGGCTATGAAATGACCGAGGCGACCCTGGGCCGAATCAACGTGCAGGACATGCAGGCCGCGCATGCCGCTGGCGTGCATGCCTGCCGCGCCCGCATCAGCATGGTGGGCGCCGTGAGCCGGGCGCAGGCCGATGCCATGGCCACGCGCCTGCTGTCGCGCCTGCCGCAGACGCCTTGCGCCAGTCTGCCGCCCTTGCCATCCGTGCCCGAGGTCGAGCCGCTGGCGCAGGCGCAGGAAAAACTCATTCCCTTCGACGCGGCCCAGGCGCATGTGCTGATCGGCCAGCCCGGCTTCAGGCGGGCCGACCCGGACTATTTCCCGCTGATTGTCGGCAATTACATTCTGGGCGGCGGCGGCTTTGTCTCGCGGCTGACCGCTGAGGTCCGCGAGAAGCGCGGTCTGACCTACGGCATTTCCAGCTCTTTCTCGCCCGGCCTGCATGCCGGCAGCTTCAGTGTCGGCCTGCAGACCCGGCCCGACCAGACGGCGCAGGCGGTTCAGATTGCGCGCCAGGTGGTGAAGGATTTTGTGGCGGTCGGTCCGACCGAAGCTGAACTGAAGGCTGCCAAGGACAACCTGATCGGCGGCTTTGCCCTGCGCATCGACAGCAACGGAAAATTGCTCGGCAACCTGGCCGGCATCGCCTGGAACAAGCTGCCCCTCGACTACCTCGACACCTGGACGCAACAGGTTGAAAAAGTCACCACCGCCGACATCAAGGCCGCTTTTGAGCGCAAGCTGCAGCCCGACAAAATGGTGACTGTTATTCTCGGAGCCGCAAAATGAAATACACACCCAAACCCCAACCCACCGCCACCGAACCGGCGGCCAAATCGTCGGTCAAGTCGCGCACGGTCAAGCCCAAGGGCACTTCCCACCTCAAGCCGCCGGGTGAAATCCGCATCATCGGCGGCCAGTACCGGCGCACCAAACTTCAGGTGCCCGATCATCCCGGCCTGCGGCCCACGCCTGACCGGGTGCGTGAAACCCTGTTCAACTGGCTCGGCCAGGACCTGAGCGGCTGGCGCTGCGCCGACGTGTTCGCCGGTACCGGCGTGCTGGGCTTCGAGGCCGCCTCGCGCGGGGCCAGCGATGTGCTGCTGTGCGAGCAGGACGCGGCGCTGGTGACGCAGCTCAAGGCAGTGCAAGTGCGGCTCAAGGCCGACAAGGTGCGGATCGAGCGCGGCGACGGCCTGAGCGCGCTCAAGCGCCTGGACGCCGGCAGCCTGCAGCTGGTGCTGATCGATCCGCCTTTCGACTCGAACGTCTATGAGGCGGCGCTCAAGGCAGCGGCGCAGGCCATCGGCCCGACTGGCCTGGTCTATCTGGAGGCGCCCCGCGCCTGGCTTGACGAAGAACTGCTGCCGCTGGGGCTGCGGGTTCACCGCCACGGCAAGGCAGGCGCGGTGCATTTTCATCTGCTGGCCAAGGACGACACGCCGCAAGAAGCACAGCAAGAGCCGCTTGTACCTGCGGCCGACTGATCCTCGCCTGTTCAAAAAACCCTGAGCATCCGCATGGCCTTCAGGGCCAGTGTGGATTTTGCGGGGCTGAAACAGGTGAAAAGGCATAATTCAACCCATGCCCACCCCTCGCATTGCTGTCTATTCCGGGACTTTCGACCCGTTCACGCTCGGCCACAATGATGTCGTGCGCCGCGCCGCCGGGCTGTTTGACCAGCTCGTCATCGCCGTCGCGGTCGCGCATCATAAAAAAACGCTGTTTTCATTGGAAGCACGCGTGCAGCAAGTGCGGCATGCTACTGAAGATATAGCGGGCGTGACGGTGCTGCCATTTGACGGCCTGATCATGGATTTCTGCGCGGCGCACAACGCCTGTGCCGTAGTGCGCGGCATCCGCAACCTGACCGACTTTGACTACGAGGCCCAGATGGCCGCCATGAACCGCAAGCTGCGGCCGCAGATTGAAACGGTTTTCCTGTTGCCCGATGCAAGCATGCAATGCATCAGCAGCACCCTGGTGCGCGAAATCAGCAAGCTGGGCGGCAATATCGCCGGCATGGTCAGCCCGCAGGTTGCAGCGGCGCTGGCTCTGGTCCACCCGCAACCGGGAGCTTGAGACATGGCCTTGCTAATCACCGACGACTGCATTAACTGCGACGTGTGCGAGCCCGAATGCCCGAACGAGGCAATTTTCCTGGGGCTGGAAATCTACCAGATTGACCCGAACAAATGCACTGAATGCGTCGGCCACTTCGACGAGCCGCAGTGCGTGCAGGTCTGCCCGGTCGCCTGCATCCCAATCGATCCGCAGCACATTGAAAGCAAGGAAACCCTGTGGCAAAAGTACAACCGGCTGCAGGCTGTGATTCCGGTAGTGGTGGCGCGCTGAAACGTTTGGCAGGTTCCAATTAGGCCAGATTAATGGTGAAATCAGCCTTCAGCGCAATAGCTGCCTGCGCAAGAAGCTATAAAAATAGTAGTAAATCCTAGTCCGGCCGTGGCGGTTTCGGGCGCGGCGGCTGGCTGGTGTGGATCATCATCGTCGCCTTTTCCATCTCGTCCTTGAGCAGTTCGGGCACGGCCTTGAGGCAGCGCGCAATGCAGTCTTCAATCGCCTCGCGGTGCTCCTGCGACGGTTTTTTCAGCACCCAGTGGATGACTTCGGCCTTCGCGCCGGGGTGGCCCACGCCGAGCCGCAAGCGCCAGTAATCGGCCGAACCGAGCTGCGCATGGATGTCACGCAGGCCGTTGTGGCCGGCATGGCTGCCGCCGAACTTGAGCTTGACCTGGCCCGGCACGATGTCCAGCTCGTCATGGGCCACCAGCACCTCGGCAGGCGAAATCTTGAAGAATCGCGCCAGCGCCGCGACCGACTTGCCCGACAGGTTCATGAAGGTCAGCGGCTTGAGCAGCCAGACGGTCTGGCCGTTGACGGTAGTGCGGGCCATCTGGCCGAAATAGTTCTTGTCCAGGCTCAGCGGCGCGTTCAGCTCGCGGGCGAGGGCGTCGATCCACCAGAAGCCGGCGTTGTGGCGCGTGGCCTCGTACTCGAGCCCAGGATTGCCCAGGCCAACAAACAGTTTGATCATGTGGTGTGAAAAATAAAAAGAGGAGGGCGATTGAGCGTAGCAGACGCACGCGGGCGCAAAAAAGCCCTTAGCCTCGCGAAAGGATAAGGGCTCATGGCTGCAACTGCAGGCGCGGCCTTTTCAGGCCGCCCCCGCAAAAACCGGGAATTACTTCTTGGCGGCTGGCTTGGCAGCAGGTTTTGCGGCTGCTGCTGCTGGCTTGGCGGCGGGCTTGCCACCCTTGGCACCTGGCTTGGCCTTTGGATCCACCACTTCAACCGGCGCGGCTTCGACTTCTTCAACGATAGGCGTCACCGACACCATGACCGGGTTGACCTGGCCCTTGAGATGCGCCTTGACGCCCTTTGGCAGCACGATGTCCTTGACATGCAGCGAACTGCCTTTGGCAAGCTTGCTCAGATCGACTTCGATGAAGTCGGGAATGTCGGCCGGGAAGCACGAAACCGTCATCTCTGTCAGCACATGGCTAATGAGGCAGTTGTCGGTCTTGATGGCCGGGGATTCTTCTTCGCCCGTGTAATGCACAGGCACTTTCACGGTCATGCGGGTGCGGGCTTCAACCCGCTGGAAGTCAATGTGCTGGACTTGCTGCTTGTACGGGTGCATTTGCAGGTCGCGCAGCAGAACCTTGTGTTCCTTGCCAGCCAATTCCATCTCCAGGATGGAGCCGTGGAAAGCTTCTTTCTTAATGGCATGCCACAGGGCATTGTGATCGACTTCGATCAGCAAGGGCTCGCCCGTGCCACCATAAACGATACCGGGCGTGCGACCGGTGATGCGGAGACGGCGGCTCGCACCCGTGCCCTGCTTTGCGCGCTCAAAAGCGACGAATTTCATAATTTTCTCCAAAACGGGCGAACCGCGACCAGTTCACCCTGACTTCAAAAGACTGCGCGGGCTTCAATAAACTTCTTGAGTCCGAGCGCTGCGCAGCCGGCTTTTTGTCTCAGATCAGATCAGGTTGATCCTGGTCTGAAAACAAACTCATGACCGACTCTCCTTTGGCGATGCGCTGCATGGTTTCGGCAATCAGCGGCGCCACCGAGAGCTGGCGAATCTTCTTGCACTGCTGCGCATTCAGGTTGAGCGGAATCGTGTTGGTGACCACCACTTCATCAAGCGCATTGCCCTGGGTGATGCGCTCGATAGCCGGGCCCGAGAAAATCGGGTGGGTGCAATAGGCATAAACTTTCTTGGCGCCGCGCTCCTTGAGTACTTCGGCTGCCTTGACCAAGGTGCCGGCCGTGTCGATCATGTC
>JAQGNK010000244.1 GCA_028291905.1 Polaromonas sp. | reverse complement strand
TGGAATCAGCGTGCAGATGCATGCCAGTGCCACGGCCGGCAGCATGGGCAGCATGAAATCCCAGTTCAAGCGAGCAGATAGCAGCGGGGCTCGTTTCGCGCTCATTTTTGGTGCCGACGAACTGGCTCAAGGCAGCGTTGCCATGAAGCTTTTGCGGGGTGACGAAGTCGGTGATGCGCAGGCTCAGCTGCTTAAGCCTCTGAGCAATGTGAGCGCATGGGCGCATCTTCTTCACAACAGTGCAATGGCCTAGGCAGCTGTTTGGGCAGTCTACAATCATTTCACTCAAACCACCCTGTCCGGGCTAGAACTACAAACATTTATGGCAAAACATCTTGATCTGGAAGAACAGGAACAGCTTGATGAGATCAAGCATTTCTGGAAGCAGTATGGCAACCTGATCACCTGGATATTGGTTGCCGTTTTGGGTGCATTTGCTGCCTGGAATGGCTATCAGTACTGGCAGCGCAGCCAGGCTGCCCAAGCTTCAGTGATGTATGACGAAATTGAGCGTGCCGTGGAGGCGGGCGATGTGGCAAGGATTGACCGTTCGCTCGCCGACATGAAGGATCGATTTGGTAGCACTGCTTTTGCGCAGCAGGCGGGTCTGATGGTTGCCAAGGTTTATCACGACAAGGGAAGTGTTGATGCGGCCAGCGCTGCCTTGCGTGGGGTGGCCGAAAAAGCATCTGATCCGGGCTACCAGGCAATTGCCAAACTCAGGCTTGCTGGGATATTGCTTGAGAAGAAATCCTACGACGAAGCCTTGCAACAGGTTTCTGGCGATTCTCTAAAAGAATTTGTCGGGCTGTTTGCCGACCGCCGTGGCGATGTGCTGATGGCTCAAGGCAAAAAAGCTGAAGCCCAAGCCGAGTATGAGAAAGCTTACAAAAATCTCGACGATCGTGCCGAGTATCGTCGCTTGGTAGGTTTCAAGCTGAACGCTTTGGGAATTGATCCGGATGCTGAAAAATCCAAGCTGGCGATTGCCGAAACCGCCGGAGCGAACAAATGAATAATCAGTCTTTTGGGTCCCCAGCGCTTGTGATGAAAGCGTCTCTAGCTATTTTTATGATAGCTGCTCTGGCTGGTTGTTTTGGGGGGGTCAAAAAGCCCCAACCTGCGGAACTCCAGCCGGTGACGGCCTTGGTATCTGCCCGTCAAAGCTGGAATAGCCGCATGGGTCCCGTCAATTTCCCCTTGGCAACAAGCGTCTCGGGGAGCAGCGTCGCTGTTGCCAGCGATGACGGAAACGTGGCACTCCTGGATGCGCAGACCGGACGCGACATCTGGCGCGTGGCGCTGAAGATGCCTATCGCTGCCGGTGTCGGAAGCGATGGAAAAGTTCTTGCGGTGGTCACGAAAGACAATGATGTGGTTGCCATGCAGGCTGGAAAAGAGCTATGGCGGCAAAAATTGAGTGCCCAGGCATTCACCGCGCCCTTTGTTGCTGGTGAGCGGGTGTTTGTGCTGGCGGCAGACCGCTCGGTGAATGCTTTTGACGGCCAGACGGGCCGAAAACTTTGGACCCAGCAACGTCCCAGTGAACCCTTGGTGTTGCGCCAGTCAGGTGTGATGCTGGCGGTGGGCGATCTGCTGGTGGTTGGATTGGCCGGGCGGTTGGCAGGCATGGACCCTGCGAGCGGCGCCATTCAATGGGAGGCGCCGATAGCCACGCCACGGGGCATCAATGACATTGAGCGGCTTGTTGACCTGGTCGGAAGCGTCAGCCGCATTGGAGACAATGTCTGCGTGCGCGCATTCCAGTCCAGCATTGGGTGTGTCAACGCTGCCCGTGGCAACCTGCTCTGGACCAAGCCAGCCAATGGCGTTCAAGGCATCGGCGGCGATGACCGCCTTTTGTTCGGTACGGAAGCTGACGGCACTGTGATTGCTTTGAAGCGTACTGACGGCGAGCGTTCCTGGTCAAGCGAACGCCTACGTTACCGAAATTTGACCGCGCCGCTCGTGGCGGGCCGTTCTGTCGTGATCGGCGATGCAACCGGATTTTTGCATTTGCTGTCGCGTGAAGACGGTTCCTTGCTCAACCGCCTGACAACCGACGGATCGGCCATTGCCGCTGCCCCGGTGCTGTCCGGTAATACCCTGGTGGCCGTGACGCGCAACGGCGGAATTTTTGGCTTCCAGCCTGAATAACGGCATTGATTGCCAGAAACTGATCCATTCTTTTGATGAAACCTGTCATTGCCTTAGTTGGCCGCCCGAATGTAGGCAAGTCGACACTTTTTAATCGGTTGACCAAGACGCGGGATGCAATCGTGGCCGATTTCGCTGGTCTGACGCGTGATCGTCATTACGGCAACGGCCAGCTCGGCCCCCATGAGTACATCGTCATTGATACCGGTGGTTTTGAGCCCGATGCGATGAGCGGAATTTACAAGGAAATGGCCAAGCAAACGCGGCAGGCAGTGGCTGAGTCCGATGTGGTGATTTTTGTGGTTGATGCCAGGGCTGGCATCAGTGCGCAGGACCACGACATTGCCAATTACCTTCGTAAGCTGGGAAAACCGACAATCCTCGCCGCTAACAAGGCAGAGGGCATGCCCGAAGGCTCGCAAGTCGCCGAATTCTTCGAGCTCGGCCTGGGTGAAATGCTGGCGGTTTCCGCCTCGCATGGACAGGGGATGCGCACGCTGGTGGACATGGCACTAGAGCCTCTCAATCTGCCGGATCCTGAAGAGAATGTAGAGCTTCAAGACCCGGCGGTCATCAAGCTGGCCGTCGCGGGACGGCCCAATGTAGGCAAATCCACCCTGATCAATACCTGGCTTGGCGAGGAGCGTCTGGTGGCGTTTGACCTGCCTGGAACAACCCGTGATGCAATTTCGGTCCCTTTTGAGAAGGCCGGACAGAAATTTGAATTGATTGTCACTGCAGGACTGCGCCGCAAAGGCAAAGTTTTTGAGGCCATTGAAAAATTCTCTGTTGTCAAGACCCTGCAGGCGATTGAAAATTCCAACGTCGTGCTGCTGCTGCTCGATGCCACCCAAGGTGTGACCGATCAGGATGCGCATATCGCCGGCTATATTCTTGAAAGTGGCCGGGCCGTGGTGTTGGCCATCAATAAATGGGATGCCGTGGATGCGTATCAGCGCGAACTGCTGCAGCGCTCGATTGAAACTCGCCTTGGCTTCCTCAAGTTTGCATCGATCCACCATATCTCGGCCATCAAACGCCAAGGCTTAGGGCCGGTCTGGAAATCCATTGTTCAGGCGCATGCTTCGGCCAATCGCAAGATGTCAACGCCGGTGCTGACGCGCTTGCTGATGGAGGCGGTTCAATTCCAGCAACCCCAGCGTTCCGGGGTATTTCGTCCCAAGCTACGTTATGCGCATCAGGGCGGTATGAATCCGCCCATCGTTATTATTCATGGCAATTCGCTGGAGCACGTCACTGAGTCTTACAAGCGTTACCTGGAAGGAAGAATTCGTAAGGAGTTTGACCTAGTCGGAACGCCTCTACGCATACAGCTCAAGAGTTCCCATAATCCTTTTACTGACAAGGAATAGTCCTCGTACTACAGGCTCGGCCAAAACGCTGTGGTATGGTCAAGTTCTATCAACTTTTGAACACGGAAAATATCGTGAGCAATAATAAAGGCCAGCTTTTGCAGGATCCATTTCTCAACACCTTGCGTCGCGAGCATGTTCCTGTTTCGATTTATCTCGTTAATGGAATTAAATTGCAGGGTCAAATCGAGTCCTTTGATCAGTATGTGGTGCTGCTTCGCAATACCGTTACCCAAATGGTCTACAAGCATGCGATTTCCACCATCGTTCCAGGACGCGCTGTGAACTTTTCGACCACTGAGTCGGAAGACACACCGACCAGCTGAGTAGATACAACGTTCCAGTGAAAATACAAGCGCTCGCCCTTCTGGTAGGGGTTGATCTGGGTTTTCCCAATTTTGACGCCGATCTGCATGAACTCGGTTTACTGGCCCAAACTGCGGGTCTTGAACCTGTGGCGCGCATGACATGTAAACGCAAAGCGCCGGATGCGGCGCTTTTTATTGGATCAGGCAAGGCTGACGAAATCAAAATGATGGCGCTCGACACGGGTGCTACCGAGATTTTATTTGACCAGTCCCTGAGCCCAGCCCAGCAGCGCAATCTTGAGCGTCGCCTTGAGATGCCGGTCAATGACCGAACTCTGCTCATTCTGGAGATTTTTGCGCAACGCGCCCGCAGTCATGAAGGCAAGCTTCAGGTCGAACTGGCGCGTCTGCAGTATGTGTCCACACGTCTGGTAAGGCGCTGGTCTCACCTGGAGCGCCAGACCGGTGGTGCCGGTGTTCGTGGCGGGCCGGGTGAAAAGCAAATCGAGTTGGACAAGCGAATGATTGGCGACGCTATCAAACGTACCAAGGAGCGCCTGTCCAAGGTCAAGAAGCAGCACCAGACCCAGCGCAAGCAGAGAGAGCGGCGCAGCGCATTCTCGATCTCGCTGGTGGGCTATACCAATGCTGGTAAATCCACACTTTTCAATGCTCTGGTGAAAGCACAGGCCTATGTGGCCGACCAGCTTTTTGCGACGCTCGATACCACTACGCGTCAGCTTTATCTGGGCATGCCTGGCCAGCGCGCATCGCTTTCGGACACGGTTGGATTTATTCGCGATTTACCGCATGGACTGATTGATGCTTTTGCCGCCACGCTCAAGGAAGCAATTGATGCCGATCTGCTGCTGCATGTAGTCGATGGTTCCAATCCTGATTACCTTGAGCAGATCGAGCAGGTTCAGCGCGTGCTTTCAGAGATTGGCGCTGCTGACGTTCCCCAAATATTGGTGTTCAACAAGCTTGACGCTATTGAAAAAAGCAATCAACCCCTGCACTTGCAAGACAGCTTTGAGCTTCGGGAGGCTTTTGAAGGCTCAGGACGGAGTGTCGAGCGTGTTTTTGTCAGTGCCAAGACTGGCGAAGGCTTGCCCTTACTGCGTGAGTTGCTGGCAAGCCGGGCTATCAATGGCCAGACAGGCTTTGGCGATAGCCCCCAAATCCTCAATGACATTGCCTGACTTGGCCATGTCATTGGGCACAATGTCGGTGTAACAAAAAGAGAGTTTCTTCCATGAATTTGAATCCCGTGCTGCAGACGTTCACGGACTTTCCGCGCCGGCTCAAGCAACGCGCCCAAGGCATGTTTAATCTCAATGATCCGCGATGGGGACGGGATGAAGATAAATCCTCATCTGATGGGGGCAAGCCGGAAAGCCCGCGCGAAGACAGGCAGCCTCCCAAGCCTGGCAATCGCCCTCAAGGTCAGGGACCTAATCAGGGGCCACCTGACCTGGATGAACTGTGGCGCGATTTCAATCGGAAGCTCGGTGGCTTGTTTGGGGGAGCCAAAACTGCTGGAAACCGGGGTGGCTTGGGCGGTGGCAACAACGGCAGTGGCGGCGGATTTCAGCCTGACATGAAAAATGCAGGCATAGGCATCGGGCTGATTGCGGTGGTGGTGGTGCTGATCTGGTTGTTTACCGGATTTTTCATCGTGCAAGAGGGCCAGCAAGCAGTGATTACCCAGTTCGGCAAATATCACTCGACCGTGGGTGCTGGTTTCAATTGGCGCTTGCCTTACCCCATCCAGCGCCATGAAATCGTCGTGGTGACCCAGATTCGTTCCGTCGATGTGGGCCGCGACACCATCATCAAGGCTACCGGCCTTCGTGACTCGGCCATGCTGACTGAAGACGAAAACATCGTCGAGATTAAGTTTGCGGTGCAATACCGCTTGAACGATGCGCGGGCCTATCTGTTTGAAAGCAAGGATCCGTCCGCCGCAGTGGTGCAGGCAGCTGAAACTGCAGTGCGCGAAGTGGTCGGCAAGATGAAGATGGACATGGCATTGGCTGAAGAGCGGGATCAGATCGGGCCCCGCGTGCGCGTGCTGATGCAGACCATCCTGGACCGCTACAAGGTAGGTGTTGAAATTGTTGCCATTAATCTGCAGCAAAGCGGTGTTCGCCCGCCCGAGCAGGTGCAGGCTGCCTTTGATGATGTGCTCAGGGCTGGACAGGAGCGAGAGCGTGCCAAGAATGAAGCCCAGGCTTATGCCAATGATGTGGTCCCGCGCGCTGTGGGTTCGGCCTCCAGGTTGAAGGAGGAAGCTGATGCGTACAAGGCTCGAATCGTTGCCCAGGCGCAGGGTGATGCACAGCGGTTCAGCTCGGTGTTGACCGAGTACCAGAAGGCGCCGCAGGTCACCCGCGACCGGATGTACACCGATGCCATGCAGCAGGTTTACACCAATGTCACCAAGGTGATGGTGGAGTCGCGCCAAGGCTCGAATCTTTTGTATTTGCCCATTGACAAAATCATGCAGATGACAGCGCAGGACGGCGTTGCTGCAAGCGCAAACGGTTCCTCGCTTCCTTCCAGCGGCAACTTGCCTTCTGCGGTGACGCAGCCACCACCTGTAACCAGCCCTCTTGATCCCCGTACCCGCGATGCTTCCCGCACCCGTGAACGTGAAACCCGCTAAGGAAAACAAAAGTGAACAGAGTCGGTCTTATCGTTTCTTCATTTCTGGTGCTGCTGGCGCTTCTCAGTTCCACGTTGTTTGTGGTTGACCAGCGCCAGTTCGGCGTGGTGTACGCACTCGGGCAGATCAAGGAGGTCGTCCTGGAGCCGGGACTCAACTGGAAGTTGCCACCGCCATTTCAGAATGTTTCCTATATTGACCGGCGGCTCCTGACCCTCGACAGCACAGATGCCGAACCCATGCTGACCGCTGAAAAGCAGCGTGTGGTAATTGACTGGTATGTGCGCTGGCGCATCACCAATCCGTCAGACTACATCCGCAATGTGGGCCTTGACGAGAAAGCCGGTGCGAATCAGCTCAATCGGGTTGTCCGCAATGCATTTCAGGAAGAAATCAATCGTCGTACCGTCAAGGATCTGCTGTCGCTCAAGCGCGAGCAATTGATGGCCGATGTGAAAAAAGAAGTGCTGGCGGTCGTTCGCGGCAGCAAGCCCTGGGGAATTGACGTGATTGACGTGCGAATCACACGGGTAGATTATGTTGAGTCGATTACGGAATCGGTTTACCGGCGCATGGAAGCCGAACGCAAGCGGGTGGCCAACGAGCTGCGTTCAACCGGTGCCGCCGAAGGTGAGAAAATTCGTGCCGATGCAGATAGGCAGCGTGAAATCACCGTGGCCAATGCCTACCGGGATGCCCAGAAGATCAAGGGCGAGGGCGATGCCGAGGCCGCCGCGACCTTTGCGCAATCGTTCGGCAAAGATGCCCAGTTCGCCCAGTTCTACCGCAGCCTGGAAGCCTATAAGTCCAGTTTCAGCAAAAAGAGCGATGTGATGGTGGTCGATCCGTCGTCGGAATTCTTCAAGGGCATGCGCGGGCCCAACAGCGGTGGTGCTGCTGCGCCTGCAAACAGATAGTCACTTCTAAAAGCCGGAATGCTTTGGCAAGCCCTGGCGCTGCTGCTGATCATGGAGGGCTTGCTCCCTTTTTTATCGCCCGCAGCCTGGCGACGCATGTTCGAGAAAATTCTGGCCCTGAGCGATGGTCAAGTACGTTTTTTCGGACTGTGCAGCATGCTGATCGGCCTGATTTCGCTGGCGCTGCTGTCTTGAGGCCGGCGCGCCAACACTGCGAATTTTCCTGACGATTTGCTGCAGAACGCGGTGCTGCATTGACACCGCCTTCTTCTATCTGTCAGCAGCCGTGCTTGCAGCTGTGTCAAGCCCGGTAAAATCTCGTTTTTAACAGCTTACGAAAACAACAATGCCCGCCTGGTCGTCATCTTGGCAATTGCCCGATCAAATTGCCGATGTCCTGCCCTTCGAGGCACGTCACATCGAGGAGCTGCGCCGCCTGTTCCTGGATACCGCCAGATGCTACGGCTATGAACTGGTCATGCCGCCGCTGCTGGAGCATCTGGAGTCCTTGCTGACCGGCACAGGCGAAGCGCTGGACCTGCAGACTTTCAAGCTGGTGGATCAGCTCTCGGGCCGTACTCTGGGACTGCGTGCCGACACCACACCACAGGTGGCGCGTATCGACGCCCATTTGCTCAACCGCAACGGCGTAGCCCGCCTTTGCTATTGCGGCCCAGTGCTGCACACGCGCGCCGACCGTCCCCATGCCACGCGTGAACCTCTGCAGTTCGGTGCGGAAATCTACGGCCATGCCGGCCTGGAAGCCGACCTGGAAGCGCAGCTGCTGGCGCTGGATTGCCTCAGAGCCGCAGGTGTTGCCGACTTGCTGGTGGACATGGCCGATGTGCGCATCGTCGCCGGGCTGCTGTCTGGCGAGGCCCTCAGCACCTCGACCTTGACAGCCATTCACGCCGCGCTGGCCGCCAAGGATGCCGGTGAACTCGACAGCCTGCTCTCTGGCCTGGGCGGCAGCCTCTGCGCCGCGTCCCGCGAAGGCATGAAGGCATTGCTGCAGCTCTACGGCGATGAAAAAGTATTGATCGAGGCTGAAAAAGTTCTTCCACCCATGCCAGGCGTGCATGAGGCGCTACAAAACCTGAAGTGGCTCGCGTCGCACAGTCCCGATGTCAAGGTCAGCTTTGACTTGGCCGACCTGCGCGGCTATGCCTATTACAGCGGTACCCGCTTTGCCATTTACGGCCAGGGTGCCGAGCTGGCCAGAGGCGGGCGCTATGACGAGGTTGGCGCGGTGTTTGGGCGCAACCGCCCGGCAGCCGGGTTTAGCCTTGACCTCAAGGAATTGGCCAGCGCCTTGCCGCCTCGCCCACTCAAGGCCGCGATTTGCGCGCCTTGGGGCAACGATACCGCGCTCAATGCCGCCATCGCCCGCCTGCGAGCCACCGGCGAAACCGTGACCTGCATGCTGCCGGGCCACGAAAGCGAAGTCAATGAATTCGACTGCGACCGCGAGCTGGCGCTGATGGCCGGTCAGTGGGCGGTCCGGCCCCTGAATTAAGCCGCATCAAAAAGCGGTACGACAAGCCGTGCGAAGGGGCCGCCCCACGCCGGTTTTATCCATTTTCGATACTTAACGAGAACTGAAATGACAAACAAACCAAGCGCAGCCACTGGCCGCAATGTCGTGGTCGTGGGCACCCAATGGGGCGACGAGGGCAAGGGCAAGCTCGTTGACTGGCTGACTGAAATGTCCCAGGGGGTCGTGCGCTTCCAGGGCGGCCACAATGCCGGCCATACCCTGGTGATCAACGGCGTCAAGACCGCCCTGCATCTGATTCCAAGCGGCATCATGCGCCCCGGCGTGAAGTGCTACATCGGCAATGGCGTGGTGCTGTCTGCGGCCAAGCTGTTCGAGGAAATCGAAGGTCTGGAAAAAGCCGGCGTCGAGGTGCGTTCGCGCCTTCGCATCAGCGAAGCCTGCCCGCTGATCCTGCCGTTCCATGCGGCCATCGACATTGCCCGCGAGGCCTTCCGCGAAAAAGGCGGCACCGCCAAGATCGGCACCACCGGCCGCGGCATCGGCCCGGCCTACGAAGACAAGATTGCCCGGCGCGCCCTGCGGGTGCAGGACCTGAAATACCCCGAACGTTTTGCCTCCAAGCTGCGTGACCTGCTGGCCCTGCACAACTTCGTGCTGACCGGTTTCCTGAACGCGCCTGCCATCGACTTCGACACGGTGTACAACGAAGCGATGGTTCACGCCGAGCTGCTCAAGCCGATGATGGCCGACGTGTCGCGCGAACTCAACGACGCGCACCGCGACGGCGCCAACCTGCTGTTTGAAGGCGCGCAGGG
>JAQGNK010000178.1 GCA_028291905.1 Polaromonas sp. | reverse complement strand
GGCCAGCGCCGCTTCCAGGCTTGCCGCCGAGGTCACGTCGCCCTGGCGCACGGCGACGGCGGCGTCCAGCGTGCCGTCTCCGCCGCCCAGGCCCAGGGCCGTGACCTCGGCGCCGAGCACCGCCAGGGGGTTGGCGATCACGGCGCCTATGCCTTGCGTGGCGCCGGCGACAAGCGCCCGCTTGCCCTTGAAAAGGTCGGCCTGGTAGGTCATGGGTGTGTCCGGTGGTTGTGGAATGCTTTTGAAGGCGGAATACGCTATTAAATTCATAGCTTGTAGTACATATTCTGCCTGGGTAACAGGCACTTTTTCTTGGATTTTCAGCGAATGAACTGCCAGGTGTAGTCGGCGCCCAGCCCGACGCTTTCAAAGTGCTTGTTGCACATCTCGATCTTGGTGAACACATCCTCGTAGCCGATGCCCTTGCCCCACGGGTCGGTGTAGTACATGACACCGTTGACCTGGAAATAGGTGATCATTTCCTCCACGTCCTCCGGCACGTACAGGGTGTGGGTCTCGCCGGGCGGCTCGAAGACATAGCTGCCTTCGGTCGCCTCCCAGTCATGCTCCAGATAGCGCCAGCGGCCCTTGAGCACAAAGCCGTGCACCGCCTGCGGATGGCGGTGGCGGCTGAGCACGCCCGACTTGCGCACCCGCAGCAGGTTCATCCAGTAACCCTGGCTGGCGTTCAGGCACAGCGGGCGGAACCACACATTCTCTGCCTGGGGAACCCAAAGCCTCTCATCGATGGGAATCGCATGCTGGACTACGATTTCCGGCAAGGCATTGGGCGGGTTCGGGTGTTGGTAAGGCATCAGCGGAGTCTGGTCGGCGCTGTCAATCGGCATGATGATTGTCCATAATGTGGATGAACATCCATAATATAGACAAATGCGACCCGGAGTGGCCTGGAAAATACCCATTGACGCCTAGCCCCAAGTACCGGCGGCTAGGCTGGGATGCTAAATTCAGGAAACTTGGCGAGGGGGCAACAAGCCTCTTTATGCCGTCCGGAGCGCCAGGCCGCCGAAGGACGGGGCTGGCATCATTGTCCCAGGGCCATGCCCTGTAGGCCTGGTCAGTCCTTCAGGTCAGCCGGTACCTTGCCGCCATTGGCGGCCAGCTTGTTCATGACCTGGCGGTGCAGCCAGATATTCATGGCGGCGCTGTCGCTGGTGTCGGCGGTGTAACCCAGCTCCTTGGCCAGTTCCTTGCGCTCGTTCAGGCTGCTGTCCAGGCCGAGCAGCTTCATCAGGTCAACGATGGAGGTTCTCCAGTTGAGGCTTTCCGAACTCTTGCTGGCCATGTCGTTAAGCAGGGCCTCGACATTCACTGCCTGCATCGGCACGGGCTGGGCGGCGGTGGGCACCGATGCAGGCGCCACTGTTGGGGCAGGCGCAGCTGGCGCGGCAGTCGGAGCGGGCGCCGGAGCGGCATTGGCCGAAGGAAAAATCTTGCCGAATATCTTGCTGAGAATGCTCATGATGAACCTGTGAAGGAAGTGAAAAGCTCATCTTAGGCAATCAAAGCCTTCCTCATCAGGCCAATGCGCGCTTTGGTCTGTAGGAAGCCAGCCTCAGTCAGGCGCGGGCGCAGGCGGCGGCTTCAGCCCGCCCAGCTCACCAGTCCGCTGAACGACGTGGCGAGCACCACGATGCCGAAGGCGATGCGGTACCAGGCGAAGGGCACGAAGTCGTGGCTGGCGATGTAGCGCAGCAGCCAGCGGATGCACAGCCAGGCGCTGATGAAGGAAAACAGCAGCCCGACGCCGAACATCGGGGCATCGTTGATCGACAGCAGCGCCCGGTCCTTGTAGAGGCTGTAGGCACCGGCGCCGATCAGCGTCGGAATCGCCAAATAGAAGGAAAAGTCGGTCGCCGCCTTGCGCGACAGGCCGAGCAGCATGCCGCCGATGATGGTCGAGCCGCTGCGGCTGGTGCCCGGAATCATCGCCAGACACTGCACCAGCCCGACCTTGAGCGCATCCATCGTGGTCATCTGCTCGACCTCGTGAATCCGCACCACCGCCGGGTTGCGCTGCTGGCGCTTTTCGGCCCACAGAATGATGAAGCCGCCCACGATGAAGGCGCTGGCCACCACCACCGGCGTGAACAGGTGCGCCTTGATCGCCTTGCCGAACAGCAACCCGAGCACCACGGCGGGCACGAAGGCGACCAGCACATTCAGCGCGAACTGGCGCGCCTGCTTTTCATGCGGCAGGGCGATCAGGGTGCTGCGCAGCTTTTGCCAGTACACCAGGATCACCGCGAAGATGGCGCCGGTCTGGATGGCGATGTCGAACACCTTGGCGCGATCGTCGTCGAAGCCCAGCAACGAGCCGGCAAGGATCAGGTGGCCGGTCGAGGAGATCGGCAAGAACTCGGTCAGACCCTCGACGATGCCCATCACGGCGGCTTTGACTAGCAGGACGGTATCCAAGGCAGTTTCCTAATAAAAATGTCAGCGCGGATTATCGCCATCGGCGGACGGCGAATCGGCGCCGTTCGCACCTGCCCGGATGCATTTCGCGCCGTGTTTCGCCTCAATCGCCGCATCCGCCTGGTGCGGCGGGTGGCGGGGCGCGACAGTCC
>JAQGNK010000175.1 GCA_028291905.1 Polaromonas sp. | reverse complement strand
ATGCCACCTTCACCCTGCCGGCCACTGCGCCTGGGCTGTGCTGGCCGAGGCTGACAGCTTCAAGCTGGCGCAAAATCATCCCGGCGCTCACTCACGGCGTTCAAGGCTCACCAGCATTTTTGCTACTAAACTGATAGCTGCCAGCGTAGACAACGCCTGCGCCAGAGGCCTTTTTGATGCTAAAAATTGCTGTCTGGCCAAAAATCGAAACGCTTCGGCCGGGCTCGCGTCTTTCCCCGGTACTTGAACCAACACAGTTTTCATCATGACCCTCCCCGTCCTTCTTTTATTGCCCGGCCTGCTCTGCGACGAAGCCAACTGGGCCGCCCAGCGGGCCGACCTGGCCGGCTGGGCGGACTGCCGCGTCCCTGTCTATCGGACGCTGGACAGCATCGAAGCCATGGCCGAGCACGTCCTGGCCACGGCGCCGCCGGGTGACTTTGCCATGGCCGGCCACTCGATGGGCGGACGCGTGGCGCTGGAGGTGCTGCGGCGCGCGCCCGAGCGGGTCCGCCGACTGGCCCTGCTCGACACCGGTTTTCAGGCGCTGGCGCCGGGCGAGGCCGGCGAGAAGGAGCGCGCCGGCCGCCACCAGCTGCTGGCGCTGGCCCGCAGCGAAGGCATGCGGGCCATGGGCGCGCAATGGGCGCGCGGCATGGTGCATCCCTCCCGCCTCGGCACGCCGGTGTTCGAGGCGATCCTGCAGATGATCGGGCGCCACACGCCGGGCATGTTCGCCGCGCAAATCAAGGCCTTGCTGGCCCGGCCCGACACCAGCGCGCTGCTGCCGCAGATCCGCTGCCCCACCCTGCTGCTGTGCGGCCGCGAGGACCTGTGGAGCCCGCTGGCGCGGCATGAGGAGATGCGGCGCGCCATTCCCGGCGCGCGCCTGGAGGTCATCGAGATGTCCGGGCACATGACGACGATGGAGCAGCCGCAGGCGGTGTCCCAGGCGCTTGCGCAGTGGCTGGCGGTGCGGCATGAATGAGCTGCAGGCGCTAAAGGCGCTGGGCCTGGTGCTGCCCAGCCCCGCCTACATCGTGGGCGCCATCGTGTTCGGCATCGCCGGCT
Source organism: Polaromonas sp. (assembly GCA_028291905.1). Lineage (GTDB taxonomy): Bacteria > Pseudomonadota > Gammaproteobacteria > Burkholderiales > Burkholderiaceae_C > Polaromonas. The sequence continues at coordinate 1,928 of JAQGNK010000175.1, read as the reverse complement.
ATCTGGCGTATCGGCGCGGGCGCCGGACATCGGCGCCCGCGCTGACCTGGAGCGGCGTTGCCTTGATGCTCTATCCGTATGCCGTGCCGCAAACCTGGCTGCTGTGGCTCATCGGAACTGCGCTGTGCGCCTGGGTGTATTTCAAGTGGGGCTGAGCCAACCCTGAAGAAGGCCTGCGGCCGGCCAGCAGCGCCGGGCGTGCGCGGCGCATGGCCATCATCGATGGGAAAAGCCTGCGTGGCGCGCGAAGGCAACCAGCACCCTGGCCCAGGGCAATCGGCGCCTGGCCAGCGGGCCAGGCAGGCCGGCGCAGCGCAACGCAGAAGTCCCATGAAGCCACCGCCCTCCCCGGGTTGCTTGGAAAGTGCCGAGCATCGCGGGCGGCCTCAGCGCCATCAATGCGATGGGCCGTTGCCCTGGCGCCGAGCCAGCGGCCCGGCTCGGGGTTTCGGGCCTGCGAGTGCAGCGTCGAGCGCGGCCCATGCCTCAAGCACCATGCGCATCAGGCGCCGCGTCACAGTGCCATCACGCTGGCCAGCGCCACCTCGGCGGGCGCCTCGTAATCGGCCACCACCCAGGCCCGGTCCGGACTGCGGGCAGCCCCGGCCAGCACTTGCAGCAGGTAGTCGATGGAAGGACGGTCCAGCGCCATGAAAGGTTGGTCGAGCAGCGTCAGCGCCGCGCCAGAGGCCAGGCTTGCGGCCAGCAGCACCTTGCGCCGGGTGCCGCTGGACATCATGAACAGCGCCTTGTCCAGGTGCGGCGCCAGCGACAGGCCAGCGATATGCGCCTGCAGCGCCTCCGGGTCAAGGCCGGCGCGGGCCTGCGGCAGTCCCGCAAAAACCTGCCGGGCCGTCTGCTGGTCGCGGCGGGTATCGCGCGGATCGAGCCAGGCCACCTGGCGCTGGTAGGCGGGCCGGTTCTGCGCCAGGCCGATGCCCCGCAGCTGCAGCTGTCCGCGCACGGCGCTGGCGGGCAGTTCGCCGGCCAGCAACTGCAGCAAGGTGGTCTTGCCGCTGCTTTCGTCGCCGCCGATGAAGCTCACGCCGGGCGGCAGCTCGAAACACAGCTGGTCGAACAGCAGCGGCGCCGGCGCCGGGAAATAGCCGAAACAAAGCCGGTCGGCCTTCAGGATGGGCAGGTGTGGATGCATGGTTGAAGGGATGCCTGTGGCGTTGGGGCGGGCGCTGGCCGGGCCGCCCCCGGGCCAGCGGTCAGGCGGCCCGCCTGGGTTTCACAAGGAAAAAAGTCCGCATGGCGCGGACTCTGGCAGGTGGGCAAGCGGCCCCGGGCGCGGCTTCAGGCCAGGAAGACGGCAATGAAGGCCAGCAGGAACATCAGCACGGCGCCGACCATCGGCAGGACATACGGAATCATCGGAACGATGGAGTCCACCGCATCCTGCTCTTCTTGGGGCGTCGGGCTGCTGTGGGCTGCGTTGGTGGTGTGCTGGGCTGAAGGGGCGGTCATGGTGGTTCCTGGAAGGCTGGGAAAACTGCCCCGAGTTTACCTTTTCGGCGAGCCGCGCCGCAGCTTTTCATGGGAAGGCCCGATGCGCTAACCTTGGGGAAATGCTGACTCGACAAGGCGCGCCATGAAATTTCTCAAGCGATCGATCCCTCTGGCCGGCGCCTCGGCGCTGGCGGTGGTGCTGGCCGCCGGCTGCGCGGGCAATGGCGCCGGCAGCGCCTCGGCCCGGCCGGTGCTCTACCCCAATGCCACGCTGAGTCGCGTCGGCGATGCCCAGGGCCGGCTGCAGGCAGACGCCTGCATGGCGCGGGCGCAGGCCTCTAGCCTGAGTCCGGTGCAATCGACCAGCGAAGTCGGCCGCCGCGCCGGCGAGGGCGCGGCCATGGGCGGCGTGGCCTCGGCCATCGGCGCGCTCATCACCGGCCGGGGCGGCGAAGGCGCGGTGCGCGCCGGGGCCG
>JAQGNK010000157.1 GCA_028291905.1 Polaromonas sp. | reverse complement strand
GGACGTTGATCATGATGTCAAACGTCTCGACGTGGTTCGTCAGAAACAGGGGCTGGCGGCAGATCATGATCGAGGTCTGGCGACCGAAGAACACCTGGATGTCCTTGTCGTTGACCGTGATCTTGCCAGTGCCTTTTTTCAGAAACACGCGGGCGACGCTGGATTTGCGACGGCCGGTGCCATTGTTCCATTCACCAATCATGAGAATAGCTCCTTAGATGTCCAGCACTTTAGGCTGTTGGGCGGTATGCGGATGCTCTGCACCACCGTACACCTTGAGTTTCTTGATCATGGCGTAACCGAGCGGGCCCTTAGGCAGCATGCCCTTGACCGCTTTTTCCAGGGCACGGCCGGGAAATTTGGTTTGCATGTCGCGGAAATTGGTGGCTGTGATGCCGCCTGGATAACCGGAATGGCGATAGTAGATCTTGTCGGTCGATTTGGCACCGGTCACGCGCAGCTGGGCGGCGTTGATGATGACGATGAAGTCGCCGGTGTCGATGTGAGGCGTGTAAATGGCCTTGTGTTTGCCGCGTAAACGGAGAGCAACTTCGCTGGCTACTCGTCCGAGGACCTTGTCGGTCGCGTCAATCACAAACCACTCGTGCGTCACATCAGCGGGTTTTGCGCTGAAGGTTTTCATGAGTTTCTTTGTTTCAAAGGGGTTTGTCGGGTTCTTTTCCACGGTCGGCGTTCCTCTGATGGGAACCTCTTAGGTGGTCATTTGCCTGTAGGAACCGAAAGGAATAAATCCCGCCAACTGCCTTCAAGCAACTTCGCCGCGGAACCACATGTGCGCTGCGAAGCCTGTGATTATATGAAGAAGCCGGGGGCGGCGTCAATTTTTACGCTTCCCCAAGGCCACATCCTGTGCAATATCTTCAAGTTTCCACTGAAACCACCACGCCCTTGCGGTCACCGCTGCCTACGGGCGTCATCACGAAACGCACCGGCAGGAATTGTTCGATCACCTCGGCATTGGTCAGCGCATGCTGGCTCAGCCCAGTGGCGAAATACTGACCGCGCCGGCCCTGCCAGGCGGCGAGCGCCAGCGGAATCATCAGCTGGTCGGCCAGGTGCTCGCCGACCGGCGCCTCATGGGCCAGGTAGCCGCGCACCTGATGCACCAGCCGGCTCGCCACCTGCTCGGCGCTGCTGCCCTTGTCGCCGTAGCTGGCGAACACTTCGGTGAGGTGCTCGTATTCCAGCATTGCCAGCAGCACATTGCCCGGCCCTTCGTTGGCCCGCAGCGCCCGGTCGAGCAGCTGGTCGTCGGCCCAGCCGAAAGCCGTTTTCAGCGCGCCCAGTTCCCGCGTGGCGACGCCTCTGGGAATGCCCGCATGCAGGCATTCGGCCCAGGCACGGCGCAGCGGGCCGCGCTGCATCAGGTCGATGGCGGCCAGGCCGTCCGGCGGCGGCTGGATGCGGACCAGCCCCTCGCCGCCGCCGGCCGGATAGAAGCCGTGCCGGCGCAGTTCCAGCTCAAACAGGGCGGGACCATCGCCGCCACCTGAAAAACACGGCGCCAGATGCTTGAGGAATGAAAACGACGGCGCCATCGGGTTGTGGGTGCCGCCGCGCAGCAGCAGGGTGGACTCGCCCTGCGCCAGCGCCAGCGGCCACAGCACCGTCTGCAGCACCAGCATGCAGCTGCCGGCCGAACCGATGGCGAACTCATAGCTGCCGGCGCGGGGCTTGCCGGGCGTGAACTGCAGCTCGGTATCACCCAGCCGCGCGTCCTCACCATCGGTACGCCGTGCGGCGGTTTCAGCCGCGCCGCCGCCCACCGCGATAGCCGCCTGCACGCAGGCCAGATGCTGGCGCAGCAGGCCCGGCTTGGGCCGGCCGGCGCGGATATTCCTGATCTGGAACGGCTGGCCGCTTATCAAGCTCAGGGCGAGCGCGCTGCGCAGAATCTGCCCGCCGCCCTCGCCTTTTGCGCCATCGAGTTCAATCATTTTTTGTTCTTCTTTCGTTTTTAGTTATTTTTCATGCGGGGCGGCTACTGCCGCTCCGTAATGCTTCAGCACTTCAAGCCCTCGACCCGTCACCCTTTCACGCAGACGATCTGCTTGAGGATATAGACCACCTCCACCAGGTCGGTCTGCGCCGCCATCACCGCGTCGATGTCCTTGTAGGCCATCGGAATCTCGTCGATCACCTCCGCGTCCTTGCGGCATTCCACGCCTTCGGTCGCCTTGATCTGGTCGGCCAGCGTGAACAGTTTCTTTGCCTTGGTACGGCTCATCGTGCGGCCGGCGCCGTGGCTGCAGCTCATGAAGCTCTCCGGGTTGCCCTTGCCGCGCACAATGAAGCTGCGCGCCCCCATGCTGCCCGGAATGATGCCCAGCTCGCCCGGCTTGGCGCTCACCGCTCCCTTGCGGGTCACAAACACCTCCTGGCCGAAGTGGGTTTCCTTGGCCACATAGTTGTGGTGGCAGTTCACTGCCTCGATATGCGTCTCGAACGGCTTGGTGACGATCTTGCGCAGCTCGCCAATCGTGCGCTGCATCATCACCTCGCGGTTCAGTTTGGCGAATTTCTGCGCCCAGCCCACGCCGCGCACATAGTCGCCGAAATATTTGGCGCCTTCCTCGAAATAGGCCAGGTCCTGGTCGGGCAGGTTGCGCTGGTGCAGTTCCGCATCCTTCTTGGCCAGCTCGATGAAATGGGTGCCGATGGCGTTGCCCACGCCGCGCGAGCCAGAGTGCAGCATGATCCAGACCGCGCCGGCCTCGTCCAGGCAGACCTCGATGAAGTGATTCCCACCGCCCAGCGTGCCCATGTGGCGGTGGTGGTTGGTGTTCTTCAGGAACGGATAGTCGAGGCAAATCGCGTCGAACTCGCCCGCCAGCTGCGTCCAGGCGGCGTCGGCCTCGTTCGGTGGGTTTTCCCACGAACCCCGGTCGCGGCTGCCGCCCCGGCGCTGGTGCTTGGGCGTCATGCCGTGCGGCACGGCGAATTCGATCTGGCTGCGCAGCGGCGCCAGGTTGTCGGGCAGGTCGCCGGCCTGCAGCGTGGTCTTGCAGGCA